>CAYJIL010000024.1:0-26395 GCA_964370235.1 uncultured Rikenellaceae bacterium
GTGTAAGGTATTTAATTGCCTTCTCTATTCGCTTGTAGTTTACCTCATCTATCATATTTATTACTATTTTAGTTGTAAAGGTAGGCAATTATAATATATACATCAACCCAAAAGTTGCTATTTATCTTGTATCATATAGCACATGCTCTTTGCTTGTAGATTGACATAAAGCACCATGGAGGCTACAACAATCTTTTTTGATGTGCGAAGATAACCATAAAATTAGTATCGCTCCATAAAAAATAGTGGTGTAGATGATAAAGCAGAGGTCAATTAGCAAATAGTGTATTTTGAGGTAACTTATTTTAAAATGTAGCCAATATAGAAGGGATTGTGCTAAAGTGTTTTTTTGCCAACATAGCTTATCTCGCAATAAATGAGCATCATATATTGTTTTATTTTTGAGCAAATATTTGTTTTATAATCAAACAAATACTATCTTTGCACTATAAAAGTAAACATTACGAAAATGGATAATAAAAAATTAGGGTCAAGAATAGCCCAACTACGGAATATTAAAGGAATGTCGCAAGAGGAGTTGTCTAAGAATATAGGTATATCACGACCTTCATTGGCGCAAATTGAGCAAGGAAACAGAGGTGTAAAAGTAGAGGAGCTAAAGAAATTAGCTGAAAACCTCAACTTCTCGATGGATGAAATAATGTCGGATAGTTTCACGATTGATACTCACATCGAGACAAGCGCACAAGTTAAAGAGAAAGCTGATATTAGAATATCTATACCTGAGATAAATATGCAGAAGTTCAAGAATCTTATATTATATATTCTTGAGAAGTGTGCAGGTAAACCCAATATTGGTGAAACTGTGCTTTATAAACTGCTCTATTTCTCGGACTTCAACTATTATGAACTATACGAGGAACACCTATCAGGTGCAACTTATCGCAAGTTGCCAAACGGACCTGTACCATTGAGTGTGGATGCAGTGCTAAAGAGTATGGTAGATGGTGGTGAGCTGCAAGCCTTCAAGACCAACTATTACGGATATACACAAAAGCGTTATATGCCGCTTGTGGGCGCAGACCTTAGATTGTTTAACGGAGCTGAAAAAGAGGTTGTCGACAATGTTGTAGATAGATTGAGCGGAATGAGTGCAACGGATATTAGTCACTATTCGCACGAGGATATGCCTTGGAAAGCATCAAAAGATATGGAGGTTATAGATTACGAATTGGCATTCTATCGCACCGCACCATACTCTGTACGCACATATAATGAGGCTGAGGATTATGAATGTTAAGATTGAGAAGTTAGCTGAGTTTGAAAAAGACCTTAAACAGCTCCGCAAGAAGTATAAGACCATTGAAGATGATATTGCGCTCGTAGAGAAAGTTATTGTTGTAGAACCCACCGCTCGACCTCCTTTTAGCTTTCAGATTGATAACTTAGGGTTAGAGACTTGTGTTATTAAGGTTCGTAAGATTGCAAGTCGTTCGTTTAAGGGCAAAGGAGCAATGAGTGGCTTTAGGTTGATTTACGCCCACTTTGATCAGGAGAACCGAGTGGTGTTTATTGAACTATATCACAAGAGTAGTAAAGAGGTGGAAGATAGAGATAGAATTAAATTGAATTTCAAGTAAGATAATGGCAAAATTAGAAGAGATTGATAATTATGGCTATTATCAACTGTATCTATTTGGTATGTGGTTCTATATGGAGGTTACACCAAGAGCGAGATTATGTCGAGACATTTATTTGCGTCCAAAAGTAAAAGAAATGATAAGTTCAGGTTTTGTATTTAAACACTTTGTAGAATTACAAAGTGTAAACGATATAGATTTCACACTAAGGAAGTTATATGGTGAAAAAGGGAGTGTAAAATAAATCCGTCAATATATTTTACACTCTCGATTTGCTATAAACCAAGTTCTGCATTACTGATTTTAATTAGCCATGCACTTATTGTATGCCAATGAAGTCACTTATAACTCAATAATATTTCTGCATCCTAATAGGATTGCTCTCTAAATATTTAGAATCAAACTTCTCATATTCATAATGTTCTGGTATCAACTTAATAAGAAATTGTTTAATCAAACCAGCAAGTGTGGAAGGATTAAGTTTTCCCTCTCCAAAGTGTATTGCTACATTCGGATGTTTCGTATTTAAATAATTATGTAGATCTATTATTAAATTAGCATCAGCTAAATCATATGCCATTAGTATATCTACTAAAGATTCATTGAATATTTCCTCGTATTCTGCAGATGCACGTCTAAACCAATATGTACCGTAACAACTTGTCTCTTGTGCGATCAGCCAATCCCAAAAGAATTCTGCGTCATCTATATTTGGTGCTTCTCTATGACATCTATTGCACAATAATACCATATTTGAGGGATCGTCTTTTCCGCCTAAAGAATGTGGAATAATATGGCATCTATGTAGTGTACATTTACATCCGCACCTCCAACACCTTTCGTGTGCTTCTGCAAAATCAACACTTAAATTACCCTCATAAACCCGTGTTTCCCAGTATTCAATAATCTCTTTTATAGATGTAGTTATTTTAGATCGCTTATTTTTATTCACCTTAGTATTTAAGGAAATTAATTTCATGTTTTCATGTTGCAATGTTTTAACTTGCTGAGAAAGAGATTCTATTTGCAGATATAAGTTATCAATATTATCATTATGTGCCATATTATTCTGTTTTATTGGTACTAAAAATTATATTATCTACTATGTTGGCTCGAAGTTAAACATAATTTTTGAATCTATTAAAAATTGCATTGATGTCTGACAGGCTATTTACCTGCAATGAGTTGCATTTCTACATTGTCTAGTTAATAAAGACTACAAATTTGTCTATCAATCTCAGCTTCGAGAGTTGAGGTATCAGCCTTCGGGTTATCTCGTTTCGCTTCTAATATTTGTTCTACAATGTCAATAAATGATTACTGCTCACTGATTGGTATAATCTTAATAGGTAACTTCTTGATAAATAGAGCTTGATACCTGTAAAATCCATTTGCTTGTGGAATGGTGTTTGATTTGCGGTAATACTCTAATACACTAGAATTAAGAAGAGCCAACAGATATTTATTGTCAATATCTGCGTGTTTAGCCGAAAAACTGTATACTGTGGTTGTTCCATAAAATCCATTATCTAAATCTAAGGCAAAACTATTTTTGAAGCATTATCAAGCGTAACAATTTTAGCTTTTTCAAAAGTAGATGGCTTCCGTTGATTCCATAATTCATACCTCTTCTTGCTTGACTTATCGAAATAGCTACGGCCTTTCAGCATTTTTCTCATTTCACTTAGATAGTTATTTCTCATATCAGATTCGCAGATCACAGATCCATTTTTATCGTATAGACATATAACATATTATTGTTGTCCAATAAAAACAATACATTATATCCTAAAAAGCAATAAGCTGAACAAATCACGTTGTAAATCCGTTACTTACTTAGCCAGACCATTTTATAACAATTTAACTTTCAATGATTTCATAATATTTTACTTGGTTAATTATACATAATCAACCACACCACAAGTCTCTATTATAGCGATAGAACATACAAGGCTAAATCCTCTTTTTGTTGCTCTGTATAGCTATCTAGGTTTGAGTGAACCGATAGTGCCTCTTGCATTGTGTATGCCCTGCCATCATATAGATATGGGGCTGTGCGCCACACCTCTCTAAGTGTTGGCACATCCATCTTGCGGCCACTCTCGGTGCTAGTGCTCCACGATATGGGATATTGCTTTTGGTTGGTGTATAGGTTACCACTATGGCAAGCAGCACACTCCTTTGCAAATATTTGCTCGCCACGCATAGCCTGTGGGCTTAGCTGGTCACCTGCTAGGGTGTATGGGCTTTGCTGTGCATCAAGTGACGATAGATATTGATCTACTTCGCTAGCTACTTTAGGGTTTACTTTGGCAAAGAATATATGTTTAAATCCCGATCTAACAGCCGTTTGTGCATCGGCACGAATACCCGTCACCATAGCAGGTGCACTTTGGTGTGCAAACAGCATAGATTTGGTGCTCTTGGGGTTGGCAACTCCATCGTTCATTAAGTCCCAATTCACTCCATCGGTGCGTGCATCGTTGGGGTGACAGCTAGCACAGCTTTGCCACTGCTGAAAACATAGCGTAGCATCATGAAATGCCATCTCGCCACGCCCTTTAGCACTCTGCATAAGCGAATTTGGGCTACTATATAGGTTTGTCATTGTGCTATTTGCTACAAGTTCTTTGGTGTTTATGTAGTTAATATCGCCCGTGAAATAGTTACTTGCATATAGTCTATCGCCTATTTGAGCAATATCTCGTGTACCCTTGCCATTGCTATCGACAAAATAACGAATACCATACAAGAACGAGGCATCGTTAACAATTTGGCTCACATCACGGCTCGAATGGCTAGTTGGCTTGCCTTCGTAGTAACTATCAAGACGCTTGTGTAGCAAGTCACGGTCGATTACTGCAACTTGGTGGCTACCCGATAGAGCCACAAAAAGCTGACGATTATCATCGCTCACCTCAACAGCCCATGGGTTGGCTGCTCCTCGTTGTGGAGTATCTAGCAATACGCTACTTAGTAGCTTTCTATCTTTGAGGTCTATTATGCTCATTGCATTTGTACTCATCCAGCCACGGTCGACTTGGTTGGTTGGTAGCTGATACCTAGCAATTAGGTGTGTGATGTAACCATAGCGACCATCTCTATCGGTAGTAATTGCCTTGAGATCGGTTGAGCCATTTGGTAAAGAGATTATCTGCTGTACTTTGCCCTGCGATAGGTCGACTATGCGTAGTAGTGACGAAATGGGGAATGATGTAGCAGCCTGTTCGGGCAAGTTACCACCAATTAACAATTTATCGCCCCCATCAAACAGTACCATAGTAGATGGTTCACGACCAACATCAATGGTGTGCTTATCTTCAAAGGTAGAGTTATCGATGGCTACCAGCTTGCCTTGGTGGCGCAAGAGCACCCAAATAAGCCCTCTTTTACTATCTACTACAATATCGCTTGGGGTATGCCCAATATTTTGGCGATTAATGGGCTGCAAAGATTCTCGCTCTAGCTCGATTATCTCGCCACTAGCATCACCAGCCACTGCCCAAATTTTGTCACCTACAATCTCTAGGTCGTTAACCCCAACACCCAAGTTTGGCGAAGAGCAAATAAGCTGCCCATCCTCGGATATGCGTGCAATGCTACCTGAGTGTGTGCTTGTAACAAGCAGTGAGCCTTTATCCTCATATATTGCTTGTGGCGAAAACACCTTGCCTGCACTGCTACCACACCCCACCATTACAAGTAGGGCTGCTGCTATATATATTTGTCTTACTCTCATTTAACTATGCTTCTTTATGTGTGTAATATACTCCTCGATGGCTATTTGCTCCTCTTGGCGGAATTTCTCTCGCTTTTGGTAGTAGCGATCATAGTACTCTAGCTCTTGTGGTGTCCAGTTATTAGCCTCTTTGTAGTCGGCAATAAACGGCACTAGCAAATCTATCCATAGTGCGACTAGCTCAATCTCTTGGGCCGAAACCGATGTACCACCATGCCCCTTTTCTAGCCTTCGAATTATGTTACTGGTGTTAGATCCTGCATGATAGGGCTTCAAAAGCGTAGGTTCCGACAAGGAGCTAACCCAGTTAACTTCGGGGTGCTCGGCATTACCCTGCCACGAATCGTTCCAGTTACTGGTTTTGCGTGCGTGGGTTAGGCTAAGGTACGACTCAGAATATTTGCGTTTTGTTTGGTTATCAACCACCCTTAAGTCGCCCTTTAGGCTAAAGCTATTCTTTACACCATCGTGACAGCTAATGCAATGCTTGTCCCATATTGGCTGCACCTCGTTTTGGTAGCTAAATATGCGGTTACCACTATGCTCGGGGCTAATACTTTGCACCTCACGGTTCATTGCTGCCGATATTGGGTGGTTGCTCAATGGCACACTATTTTTGTGTTCGTGACACCCCACACAGCTCTGCATCTCGCCAGGCATGAGTGTGCTCCAGCTTCGCATAGTTTGCACCACACGATTGTTGCTATCGAGTGCCTGAAAGTATAACGGAGTATTGGCTGGTGCTGTAAATAGTGCCGAACCATCTTGGTGTACATCAACCGTACCATGCACTCGCTTTAAGTCCCATGCCGTGTTACCAACACCTACGGGCGAAAATGCATGGGCTGTTCCACCTTTGCCCTCGGAGTATGCTGCACCCACACTTGCCACACGATACTCTATTTCGACAATGCGTAGTTTTTTGATAGTGCCACGCTCTACCCCCTCTAGGGAGTTTGCGGCATATATATCCTGCATGTAGTAAGTACCATAATCTTTTGTATAATCTACATGGCTAGCTCTCACAAATGGTCGCTGTCTCTCTTGCAAAAGAGCTGGTTGGTTGCACGATAGTTCACTATCGCCTATTAGGAGCTCTCGCTCACCATCTATGTTCATCCAGTATATACCAAAGTTCATTGGGTTACCAACATAGTAACCTAGCGAACTATAAGAGATTAAGAACTCTTTTTCGTTTAGTGGCGCTGGGTACTGAAACTGGTCGCCATACTGCCCATAGGCATCTACCGTTACAGCTTTGCTTGGCCTATGTGGTGCAACCATCATAACTCCTTGCTCTTGGTCACGCCCAGCCTCAACATCGACAATGCATAACTTGCCGTGCTGTGGCGAATGGTGACCTGTTGCTGTTGCCATTATTTTGCTACTTCCGGGGATTTGGGCCGAGTGTGTTAGTGTTGTAGGAAAGAAACTGTTCATTCCATAAAACTCGCTCTGCCCCGTTCCATCGGGATTCATCTGAAATAGTGGCTGTGTGTACACCTGTCCTCGGTCGTTATAGTCCCACCTAGTATAAACTACTCTACCATCGTCTAGTAGCGCAGGGTGTGGCGTATGCACTTGGTCATAGCCTATGCGGCGAATAAAACGCCCCTCTCTATCACACAAATATAGATTACTCACCTCTGTTGTGTAACAGTCTACGGCACTACCGTTGCGTGTAGAGTTAAACATTATATTATCATCGGGGAGATATATGCCCTCGATGTCGGCAAGCCCACTACCATGTGTAAGTTGTTTTATTTCGCCACTTGTGTAGTTTAGCTCATATAGGTGGAAGTCGTCATCTTTTGCCGATTTTTTCCATGCAAAAAGTATGTGATTACCATCAAAGTGCACATCGGGGTCACGAAACACACCACTACTATCTTTCATTATAATCTCTTGTGAGCCCCATATTGTATTCATGTGCAAAACCGCTAGCTGGCTATTGGGAATAAAATTACACTCGGCACGTGCATCTGACACTCCTTCGGTATATGCAAAAAACGAAGGGCGCAGAGGGTGAAATTTGGTGAATACAATCTTGGGGTTATTTGCCACAAAACTCTCGAGTCGCTTTGTTCGGCGCTCGATGCAAGCTGTAATATAGTTTGTGATATTGGCTTCAAAATCGCTCGTATGTGCTAGTGTGTGCACTTTTTTGCCTCGTTGAATTAGTGCCGAATCTAGCGTAGTGAGCCCAAACCAATCTACCGTTTGGCCATCCTGCAACCACCAATCATAGCTAATTGGGTGCAGGGTCGAAAGTGTGCGATGTGCACGCTTGGTGCGAGCTTGAATGCTATCGACACCCATATTCTGCTCTGTGGCTTGAGACACCAGCTTATATTGCTGTTGTAGGTTATGGGCAAACTCTTTGGCCTCTTGTGGGGCTAGCGCAAACGAGCTATGCTCTTGCTTTTGGCTAGTGCATCCCGACAAAAATAACGAGTAGATACTACTAAGTATCACTAATTTTACTCTATTCATATCGTATAATAGTATTTGGGCATATATAACAAGGTTTACAAAGTTATAAAATTATATTGTTATATAATAATGCAACTCGATTTAGATATTAAAACTACTCGTGATTTTGATTTTTTATCGAGAAATGGTAATTGTTATACCAACATATAGTTTAAATTATATCTAAGAGCACCAAATATATACCAACATTTAGGGATTGATAAAGTTGCAGGAAGTCGATACTTTTGTATATAACCAAATTTTAAATTAATATTGAATCAAATTATGGCAAACGTAACAATTATCTATGGCTCAACAATGGGCAATACATCAGAAGTAGCAAACCAAATAGCTGTGGCACTTAGCTCACACAACGTAACTGTAATGGATGTCTCGGACATATCAAAAGACGATTTCGAGGCTGCCGATAGCCTTATTCTAGGTACTTCGACTTGGGGTTTGGGCGATCTTCAGGACGACTGGGATGGTGCTGTTTCAACACTTGAGGGTGCAAACCTTGAGGGCAAAAAAGTAGCTCTGTTTGGTTGTGGCGACTCGGGTTCATATCCCGATACTTTTGTAGATGGAATTGGCATTTTGTGTGAGGCTGCTCAAAGTGCAGGCGCAACTATCATTGGCCACGTACCTACTAGTGGTTATTCGCACTCTGCATCAAAGGCCGAAGTTGATGGTCAATTTGTGGGTCTACCACTAGATGACGATTCGGCAGATCAAAACGACGAAAGAGTTGCTAACTGGGTTGCAGCTATCGCTAATCAACTATAATAACACTATACAGATATGCAAGTACTATGTCACCATATTTATGAGTACAAAAAAGGTTTGCGCCACTTGGTACTACACACAATGAAATCGGCCGAAAGGCTCACTGCCGAATCTAAGCTCAATAAATGTGGCATAGAATATATGGTTATGGAGCTATCTAATGGCAATATCAACATATTTTTTGGCAAAAAAGAGTGTGTCGATGTAGTGCGCTCGTTTGGTAATACTCCGCTCAACCAAATTACTGTCGAACAAGATTTTATACTTGGCATAATGCTAGGTTATGATAGGCTTGCACAATGTAGTAGATATATCGAACGCAAAAACAAATGCAAAGCAAACAGCAAAGCAAAAATAGCGTAACAAGGTAGTAAATAGTTTAAGTAGTAGTGTTTGGGTTAGGCAAGATAAGCCTAGCTCCATAAAAAAGGGAGGCTAAAGGTGTTAATATAACACTCGTTAGCCTCCCTAATTTTTTACTCTTATTTTTACATTATATGATTTATGCCCCACCCCTAGATCATACTAAGCTACCATTGGGTTAGCTATAACATACACAAATTCGATCTTCGTTTTCGTTAATTAACATAACTATGTATTCCGCCCAAATAGTAATTTACGCCAAAATAGGTCATTAGCACTGTCAAGAATGCAAAGACTAGGTAGATATGAAATAGCTTGTCGTTTCTAAACCACGAGAGCGAAGCCGTGTGCAAAGGCAAACTATACACCATCATCGTAATTAGCGCCCACACCTCTTTGGGATCCCACGCCCAGTAGCGACCCCAGCTCACATTTGCCCAAACAGCTCCAATAAAAATACCTAGAGCCAAAAGCACCACTGCCAACATTAACAAAAGGCGAGAGAATAGCGTTGTGCGATGCACTAGCTGGGCGTTTGACCTTCCACAAACCAAAGCAACAATAGCCGCCAAAAAAGTAAAGGCAAACAGCGCATAGGCAGCCATTATCAAACACACGTGAATAGTGAGGTATGGCGAATTAAGGACAGGCATTAGTGGTGTAATTTGAGGGTTAAGCCCACCTATTGTTGCTACCAACATCGAAAAGCCCACTACCACTACTCCCATCGAGCTAAACAGAGCCGACACCCGATGCACCAATAGCGAAACAATAGCCCCACACCAGCCCATTAACACCATTGTATCATAACCATTCACTAGCGGAATATGCCCCGACACATACCACTTTAGAGATATAAAGACAGACAATGCCACAAGCGTGATGGCACTAGTACCCACTAGCGAGATATTTGCAGCACGCACCATATAGCGGCTAGCCTTCCCCCAAACAATTACCATTAACGCCAGCAGACCCAATGCCAAATTCATTCGATATAAGAAAGTAGTGACAGGTAGGCGGTAATACCATCTTTCGGCAGAGACTTTGCTGGGCGAAAGAATAGAGTCGACACCATATTTGTTTTGGTATAATACCATTTTTGTAGCTAGCTCGCCAAAGTCTTTGTCGCTTGATGCTGCATATGCCGACATTAGCAAATCGAAACTTTTTTTAATAAAGAGCGCTTGCCCCTGCTCCATGCTCCTAGGCAAAGAGTCTATGGGCGAATACCACGCCAGATTACCATCGGTGTCTTGGTGTGGGAAAATTTTGACCATTGCACCACTTCGCAGCATGGCAATTAGCTGCACTTGCTCATCTAGTTTTACTAGCTCTTTGTATAGTGCACTTTGGATCTTGGGGTCGGTATTTGCAATATAGTGTTTGAGCTTATATATACCCTTGCTAGTAAACATATCACGGTACGACGAGTATTGGTTTAGGCCCAAAAACTTTTGCCTATCGCTCATGGGTACTTCGAATATTGGCTCATTCTCCCACTCCGTAGGGAAAAGCATCCACCCCCAAAAGAACTGCTCATAACTCAAATCACCATAGCTATCATCGTGTGTGAGCTTTAGGGTAAAATCTCTAGCAAGTGTAGAGATGGGCATAACTCTGTTGTTATATACCACCTGCAAATCCTCTAGGGCTGCACACTGCTGCTTTGTTAGGGTTTGTGGAGGTGTGTTTTCGCTAGCTAGCAATATGCTTGGCGCTACAAAAAGTATAATAACTAACGATGTTTTTACCAATTGCAACTGCTTTATTATGCGCCTAAACGAGCCTTTGGGGCTAACTAACATCCACACAAGCGATATTGCAAGTAGTATGTATCCACAATAGGTTATTGGGATTCCATACACATCACGGTTTATACTCAGCCAGCTACCTCCTTGGTCATAATCGGACTGGTAGAACCTATATCCCATATAGCTAGCAATTTTATTCATCGATACTCTCATTTGGGTGCTACTATCACCATCTTGCAAAGTAAAGTGGCTAGTATAATCTGCCGCAGCTGATGTGCCACTATAATAATCGACCTCAAAGCTATTGAGAGTTATGGTAAAAGGTAGTTCTTGGTTATTGTCACTATCGTCCATAAAGCTATTTTGCACCTGCTCCAAAGGCAAGTATATCATACCACGCCGAGCAGTTGTTGCAGTTGTTATTGCACCCACCAAAATGAGAACAAAAGATAGGTGCACCAAATATACACTTATCTTTTGGTGTAGTTTTACTTTATACATATACACTAGCGTGCAAACCGATAGTACTGCCCACAACACATAAAACCACCATGCACCATATACCGCCTGCGAAACATAGGCAGCTCCCTTGCCCTTTTCAACAAATGTTGCAACAGCCAATATAGCCACTATTGCTCCATAGAGCACAAATACCAAGCACTTTAACATAACTTACATTAAAAAAAGGGAGCTGTAATCAAACGCTACAACTCCCTAAAAACAAAAACTATTTTATGAAACGAGATTATATCTATGTTTTTTAGATAGATTGTAGGAATTTAACTACTGCATCTCTATCGCTCTCTGATAGTTCACGGAACTTATCACTAGAGTACTTGCCCTGTCCTTTGTGCCACATAATAGCCTCGGGATAGTTGCGAGCACGCATATCGTGCAGGTGGCTACTCTCGCCATTGGCAACCATATTTAGGTAACGCCCCCACAAAGGAGTGGTACGACACCAACCTGTACGAATATTATTCTTCATACCTAGGTTATGTTGTAGCATATCGGTATATGGCCAAATTTTTTGTTTTGGGTACTTTGGTAACTTACCCACCATGTCGGCATCGCCCACATAGTTATCCTCGCCCGTTGTCCACGAAGGGCGGTGACAAGCCGTACATCCCATATCGGCAAATAGCTGCTTACCACGCTTATACTCCTCGCTCGTTGTATTACGTGCAGCAGGAACTGCCAAACCACGATGCCAAACCATAAAGTCGGTATAGTCCTCTAGCGAAAGTTCAGCTTTTTGCTGTGTCGTAGGGTCTACTTCGTCTCTCGAAGCATATTTGTACCCGCCAAATGTGCTATTGAACATTAGGTAGTTATATACTTTGTTCTTTGTCTCCTGCTCTGTTGCGCCAATCAAGAACTTGTAATAGGTATCGCCTAGCTGTGAAAGTACATCGGGATCGTTAGACGCATTCTCGGCATAGAATTTTGTCATGTAGTTTGTTTGATGCTCGGGGTTAGAACCCTCTTTGGTAACATTTGTAATGTTCCAAATTGCGTTAGAACCTGCACCATATTGTAGCGTACCACGTGTAAGACCATAGGTAAAGCGACCTTTGCGAACAGAACCATCGGGTTGCAATTTGTCTAGTCCACGGCGGCCACCCCACACTTGTCCCACTTGGTCGGCATACTCATTATCAATATCCTCTTCGGTAATGGCATCAAGCAAACCCGAACCATAAATACCAATAGTAGCCTCGATTCTTACATCGTAATTACCATCCTTTAGGTTTTCGCTAGTGTAGTTAAAGGCATCTTGTGGTATAATAACCTCGGGATAGATAAGCTCGTATGAGCTACCATCGGCATATTTGTTACCATGCTCATCGATGTATTTGTGCCATTTAATCTGTATCTTCTCCTCGTCGATGGGTGCTTTAAAGGGTGCAATTGCCTGAGTTTGTGGCATACCCGTTAGCTCCGACACAAAAAAATCGTCGTTAGCATTATCAACCCACTCACTACCCGTTATACCAGATGTAATAACATCGTTTGCGCCAAAAACACCATCCTGACCCGGGCCATAAACCACAAGCAAATAGCCATTACCTAGCTCACGTGTAGTTGTGTTAAAGCCAATTATATCGTTACCCAAGTTACCCAAACGCTTACCATGACCATAGCCAGGGTGACAGTTAAGACACGACGAACGAATAGAAACCGGCCCCTTACCACGCATTGGGTAGGTTGGGTCTGTTACCTCTGATACGAAATTGCCCTCAAAAATAGCTTCTCCATGCAAAAACGAATTTGCCATACCAGCATTCTCAACAGCAGGTGTTGGTTGCTCAAAGCATTTACTTCCCCACACCTCGGTTGTTCCTAATAAACCACCAGCATAATACTCCTCGGGAAGCTCCTCGGGCTCGCTTGTACCGCCTGTTGAGGGTGTATCATCGGCACAAGCCGACATGGTTAGCATTGCAGCGAGAGCCGAACCAAAAAGCGATATATCTAATGCTCTTTTCATAACTTTGTTATTTTACTTTTGTGCTTATGATAGTTGTGTCTATCACTCAATTTTTATTATACAGACAATTCCAACAGCCAATTACTCAGCCGTTGGAATCATCACTTGAGAGTTATAAAAAACTATTCCAAAACTGTTTGTGCCTCCTCTAGTGCCGACTGCACTTGAGCTACTGCATCCTTTGCAGCAGTGTTAGATGCGCTCCAAGATAGGTTATCTCTAAATGGTGATGTCATAGCACCCACCTTTGTAATTGCATCGTTAAGAGCTGCAACAACTTTGTCGTGAACTGCCTTATCTTTTTGTTCGATGTATGCACCAATCGAGTTAGCGTGTGGTGTAGTATCTGCATCGAATGTCGAAATATCTGTACATAGCTCACCAAAGTATGCCTCTTTAATACCTCTTACGTTGTTTGTAAAGTCCGAAATTGAGTTGTAGCTAAACCATGACTCAACCTCTAGTAGACCCGTACCTGGCGATTGTACCTCGGCATTGATTGGATCCGAAATTTTAACGTTAGCAACCTCATCTGCAATACCAATTGCACCTACGAACGACTCCTCTAGCGATTTCTCAAACGACTGGTAGAATGCACTCTCTAGGCTTGGCGTTTTGTAAATTTCGGCGTAATCACCATTTGGTGTGTTAAGTGTGATATCGGCACCAAAGTTGTTAAAGTCTGCAAGTTTATCGCTAGATAGACCATCCTTGTCCCACTCTGCCTCTAGTTGCAATACACAACGGTATAGCTCCTCGGTAACAGCAACTAGGTAGCTCTCTAGCTTATCTTCAAACACCTCTTGTGTTAGAGAACCTTTGTCGATAGCATACTCGGCATCAAACTGAGAGATCGAAGCCATTTTGTGTACACCATTAGCAAATAGCATATACTCAATAGCGTGGAAGCCTTTTAGGTCGCCACCATCGCCCTTTAGCGATTTGTAGCTATCGCTTGCTGGATCCCACTCCTGAATCGAAGTCTGAAGATCTGGCAATACTAGTGGCCATGAGTCGATACCTGGGTCGATACCAGCCTTATCTACTGGACCAAACAGATATGCCTCGGTGCGCTCCCAAGTTATACGTGCATTTTTCCACGCAACCGATGCCGAAGCAATTAGCCCCGTTTTGTCGGCAGCGTCAGACTCTTGAATAGCCTTTACAGCCTCGAGTAGAGCCTTGCCATTTGTTGCTAGTTGGCGGTAATTAGCAACAACAATATCATCTGCATAGTTAGATAAAATAGCCTCTTGTTCGCTTGTCAGCCCCGATACTACTGGCTCATCTGCCTCGCTGTCTTTACTACAAGATGTTGTTAGAGAAATGGCTGCTAGTGCAGCAAATAGTGTTGTACTAAATCTTTTCATTTTTAAATCTATTTTTGGAATTAATATTTGTTTATAGTGTGCGTTTGTATTTATCGTCTTGAGAAAATACCTGTCCATGTTACACCTAGCGAAAAAGTATTTTCGTCGTTATATGTTGGGTCGACAAGGTTGCGCATTTGGTACTCTGCCTTTATTACAATTTCTCTTAGCGGAGAGTAGTTTAGACCAACGGCGATTGCCTCACGCTCCCAGTAGCTATAGTGTGGAACACCTGTCTCGGTCTCAAGCATCGAATCATAATAGTCGTAGCGACCAAACACATACAGCGATTGATTCTCACTCTTTAGCTTAGGCGAAAGCGAGAATATATCGTAACCACCTTCGACCCCCACCGATAGAGCTTGGCTAGCAACAGCAGGTTTAGCAGGTGTTGGGGCAGCATTAGTTGCTCCAGCGTTACCCACCGTAATTTGATATGAATCGCCAAGTGTACCATAGGTAGCACCACCTCTTACTATAAAGTTCTTGGGCTTATAAATAAAATCTAGCGAACCAATTGCTACTGCGCCCTTTAAATCGCCATAACCATAGCTATTTAGTGTATTTTTGGCACTATGACCATAATAACCACTCAAACCAATTGTTAAATTATTAATGCTCTTATTGTTTAGCCTAAACGCACCAGCATAATTATTGGCAATTTTAAATTCATATATAGAACCCGAGCCGCTTGACACCCAGTTTTGTGGCGAGAATCTATCGGCATCGAGACCTGCGATCAACATAACTTCGTATGACCAATCGTTTTTACTACCCCAAAAACTAACTCCCGTTTCGTGCCACACAACGGGTAGTATGGTTACATCACCTTCGGGCCTAGATACCCCAAAATATTGGTTAGGCAGGTGATACTGATTGGTAAAACCAACTGGCACAACCATGTGCCCCATCTTTAGGTTAAGTGCTTGACTCCAGCTTTTGTTTATCCAAAACTGCTCTAGCACTATCTCACCACCCTGCTCAACTTCTGATTCATACTCGCCAGTCTCCTCTTCTTCTATCTCAACCGAAGAGCCCGTTCCCAGATGTTCTATTTCGATTTCGGTTCCAAAGCTCCAGCCATTACCAAAGTTATAACCCATCATAAATACTGCACGAGGAATATCGACACGACCAAAACCATCGTCATCTTTATATTTTTCGGGTAGAGCATATCGTTGCCAAGCATCGCTATACATGTGGCGGCTTGCTACTATTTCGCCGTAACCTCCAAATACAAGTTCTCCTTTTTGGGTTGTTAACTGCTGTCCATAAACAGACGATGCTACAGCAGCAGCACAAACGGTTGTATATATTGTTCTAAATATATTCATGTTTTAGTTAGTTATTAGTTCTTCATTAATCCGACTGCAAAGGTAGGGAGCATTGGTGTATGAGAAAATACCCTAATGTGGTGAAATATCATCCACGCCATGATTATCAAATAGTTAATTAACCGTTTAAATATAGCTCCGCAGCCACAAAACAAACTATACCCACATTTAGGTATTGAAATAAAACGATGATATGTATACTTTTGAACTCGTTTTATGTGAAATTAGTATTACCTTTACAAAGTGAATTGTAATGAGTGAAAATATGTATATAAAAGGTAAATATAGGAGTGTTGACTCTATGGCACAGCTAATATGCGATGATTATGCTATGCTACTAGTAATGAGCAGATTTAAAATCTCCTTGGGTTTTGCCGACAAGAGTATTGAGCAAGTATGCAGCGAAAATAGTGTTGATTGTAACACATTTTTGGCTGTTGTTAATTTGTTGCGTGGTAGCGACAGTGGCTATCGCCCTTCGCTCGATGGCATATCTATATCAGGTTTAGTAGAATACCTTAGATGCTCACACGATTATTACCTTAACTACCGCCTACCAAAAATTCGTAGAAAGTTACTAAGTGTTTTAAGTGACGACAAAATATCTACACTATTAATTAGGTATTTTGACGACTATGTCCTGCATATACAAGAGCACCTTAGGTATGAGGAAGAGGAGCTATTCCCTTATATAGACAAGCTAACTACCTGCTCGCCAACCGATGGTTATAGTGTCGAGCAATTTTGCAAGACTCACGACCACATAGACGAGCCACTCACCGAGTTTAAAGATGTGATTATCAAATACTATAATGCACCCAACAGCCAAGACGTTGTGAATATTATTCACGATCTGCTTTCGTGTGCACAAGATCTTTCACAACACAACCTTGTTGAGGATAGTTTGCTAGTACCATTAATTCGCAAAATAGAAGAGGATGGCAGATAGACGACTACATATATTGGTAGCTGAGCCATCATTGATTATCCGCCGAGGGATAATATCTGTTTTGCTCGACATCGACACACTAGGGGTTGATGTTACAGACGTGTGCGATATATCGATACTCAGGGATAAGATAAAGGAGTGCAAGCCCGATTTCGTAATTGTTAGCTCACTACATTTGGGTACTACACTACCCCACAACCTTACATCCTCGTGCAAAGTATCAAGGTTTATTGCGCTCGATCACTATACCAACCACAGTCAACCACTAAAGGGGTACGATGGTATTATATCGGTAATGGATAGTATCGAAAAAATTGAAGAGACGCTCACAAAGCTATCGTGCAGTAGCGATACCATAAAAGAGGACGAATTAAGCGCACGAGAAAAAGAGATTGTAACAGCTATTGCGCTAGGAAAGAGCAACAAAGAGATAGCCGACTGGCTATGTATATCAACCCATACGGTTATGACTCACCGCAAGAACATAGCATCAAAACTAAAGATACACAACCCTGCGGGTCTTACTATATATGCTATCGTTAATAAACTAATAGACATTGGCGATGTAAAATAGCAAGACACTGCTACCTAGAACTATTGTGTTTCATATATCATACACAGCAAAAGGCAACATACCTTATTTTAGGTATTGATTGCCTTTTGTTGTATAAATACCTTTGTACCCAAATAAAAGGAAGATATATGAAGCAATTTTTTACATCTGTTTTGTTGCTAATGGCTATGGGTGCTAGTGCGCAAAACAATTTACATTCTATTAGCGGCCGTGTGGTCGATTCAAAGAGTGGCGAGCCAATCTATGGCGTATATGTAACGACTCAAACCAAGGGTGATCAAACAGACAAAGATGGGTACTACAAGATAGAGGGGCTAGAGAGTGGCGACAAAACTCTAAGCACAATGTACTATGTTACTCACTCTATGGAGCAAAACGAGTTTAACCTACAAAGAGATACTACAATCAATTTTACTCTCAGCGAGAATGCACTTCAAATGAACGAAGTGGTAGTTACGGGTACTCGTACCGAAAAGAAACTTTCTGAGGCTCCTGTTCTTACTACTCTAATCAAAAGCAGAGATATTCAGCTGGGCGGTGCAACTTCGGCAATGGAGGCACTACTAGATAATATACCGGGCATTGTTTCTACTCCAAATGCAATGGGTAATAACTTGCGTATTAGGGGTCTTAACAGCCGATACATTCTGTTCTTGGTTGATGGAGAGCGAATGGTGTCCGAAGGTGCTGGCGGTAATGTAAACCTAGATCAGATAGACGTTAACAATATCGAGCGTATAGAGATGATTAACGGTGCTGCATCGGCACTATATGGTTCAAACGCAGTGGGTGCTGTAATTAACATTATAACAAAAAACCCTGTACACAAAATCGAAGGCGAGGCAAACGTAATTGGCGAGAGCAACAATACCCTAAAGACAAAATTGAGTGTTGGTGTAAACAAAGACAAGTTAAGCGGCCGTGCTAGTGGTTTTTATAATAGTTCTGACGGTTTTGGTGGCGACGGAGATGGTGCATATGCAGCATCATACAAAGACGCAGGTGGTGACCTAAAGCTAAACTACAAGCCAACAGAGCAGGTAAAGGTAGGTGTTTCGGGGCGATATTTCCGCCACGAGTCATTTAATCCTAGCAATAGCCTATCGACTTCGCATCCGCTTACACACACAATTTCGGCTGGTCTAAACACATCTATGCTATCAAAAGACAAGCGAAACAACCTTACAATTAGCTCAAATTACACAAACTATATAGACACCGAGTATCTTGAGCAGCTAAATAGAGCCGACACAGACAACAAGTCTAGTTACCTATCGTCTCGCATTATCGACACATTTACTCCCTCTGAAAAATGGGAGATTGTTGGTGGACTTGAGCACAACTACGAAGATATATATGCAACGTCGACTCTAGGAGTAGTACCAACTACAAAGAGCCTACAAGATTACAACATATTTGGTCAAGCAGAATATACAGCCTTTAGCAACTTTGATATTATTGCAGGTGCTCGCTACACCTATAACCAAGAGTATGGTTCGGCATTTACGCCTAAGCTATCGCTAATGTACAAGGTTGCCGATTTCACCTTTAGAGGTGGTGTGGGAACAGCCTTTAGAGCACCTAGTATAAAGGAACTTTACTACGATTTCGACCACCAAGGTATGTTCTGGGTATATGGAAACGAAAACCTAGAGGCCGAAAAGGGACTATATAACTCTCTTTCGGGTGAGTATGCAAAGAATGGGTTTTATATTTCGGTATCGGGCTATTGGAACGATATAAACCAAAAGATTACTCAGTACGATGTTATTAACGAGCAAGGTGCACTAGAGAAATACTACAAAAATGTTAGTAGTGCTACGCTGCGAGGTGCCGACATTAATATTGCATACAACATAGTAAGACAAGTTACCCTAAAGGGAAGTTATAGTTATTGTGACGCAACCGACAACTCTACTGGCTTGCAGCTAGATAGCAACGTCAAGCATAGTGGAACAACATCGCTTACATGGAACGGTAAGGTTGCTCGTTCGCCCTTTTCGCTACAAATGGCAGGTCGATTTACTTCGGCAAAGCTATACCAGCAGCAAGTAACAGGTAGCGATGGCACGGTAACAAACGAGTATGAGGAGTCCGATCCATATAATATTTGGAAAGCAACACTTGTTAAGCCATTCCGCATTAACAAGCACACCCTAGAGCTAACACTAAAGTGTGATAATATATTCAACTTTACAGAAGCATCATTCATTAACCCAGGTCGACAATACTTAATAGGTATTAGATATGCTTTTAAGTAGTAAAACGCAAAGGTTATAACAGATAAATAGTGCTGCCAAAAACTGTGAGCAGCCACAACAAACATTAAAATATATAATAATCAATAAACAAAAATTAAAATGAAAAAACTATTTTTTACACTTGCCCTAGCGGCAGTAGCACTGGTTTCGTGTAACAAAGACGAAGAAACACCTGCAGTAGTAGAGACAAACAGCACATATGTTGATGCAACATCACAAACTACGTGGCACTACTATTCGCTAAGCGATAACAAAGTAATTGGCACGGGCGAAGAGACAGTAGAAGATAATGCAAAGTGGTTTGCTCGCACAGATTGGGATATTGCAATTTGCCGATATAATGTTAGAACAAACTCGGGTGATGCAACAACAGCTAACGCAAAGGGTGGTGTAGCAATTACTACAAAATATACACTTGATGAAGTTACAGCTGTTCCAGCAGATGCAGAGTTTAATGCCGATGAAGCAGTTACATCAACTGGTATGGGTGGTATTACAACTACAAAAATATTCTCTGATGCTACTGTAATTCAGTTCAAGAAAGATGCCGAAGGTAATTCGATTATGCCTCCTGTATATGAGCAGTCGCCAGTTTATGTGTTCCGCACAGCAGACGGCGCAGCAAATTATAAGGTTATCTTTACTCAATATGTTAATGCTGAATCGGTGACTGGACACGTTAAGTTTAACAGCACACAGCTATAATTCAATATTTAGGAAATATGTTAGCAAACAGAAAAACACTTATTTTCTGTGCAGTTGCAGTGGTAGTTTTTGCTATCGCTGCATTGCTGTATGGTAGGCTAGCCTCTACGACACGTATTGGTACGCTTAATTTTGCAGATTTCTCGGTAGAGAAATTTATTCGCTCAAACAACAATTCGTTTGTTGAAATTGAGAGTATTCCTCTTGACAAAGTAGACAAGATAGAGGATTATGATATGGTTTTGGTGCGTGTTCACGGCTCATCAATGAACGCCACACACCTTGCAGCCATTGAGAAGGCAATTGCAAATGGTGTGGCGGTATTCTCAACCGAGAGCGACAACCCAAAGATAAATTCGCTTAAGGGGCAAGAGCTCAAATATTTTGATACTCTGCTAGATAATGGTTCGGTAAAAAACAACCAGAGTCTATTTAACTACGTTCGCAAGAATATAGATGGTAAGACATTTTTTAATGGCGAATACAGCGAGCCCATTATTGTTCCTGCCGATTATTACTTCCACCTAGGAGATGATAACTTTTTTGCTAGCTTCGAGGAGTATCAAAAATACTACAAAGAGGTGGGCAAATATAAAGAGGGAGCACCACGAGTTGTTATGCTTGCGGGTAATATCAACCTACAAAACTCTAACGAAGAGCACCTAGCTGCACTAATAAACTCGCTAGAGGAGATGGGCATGAACGTATACCCTATCAGCTCTTTTGGCATGAAAAAATTGCAGCTAATAAAGGCTGTTGAGCCAAACCTTATAATTAACAACCCACACGGTAGATTGGTTATGGGTGGTGCAGCAGCTGGCGAGGCTTTGCTAAAAGGGCTAAACGTGCCTATACTAGCACCAGTTACTGTGAGCGAGCTACACGACAAGTGGTTAAAGAGTAAGCAGGGAATGGAGCAAGGCGGCCTTACATCTATGAGCGTTGTTTTGCCCGAGCTAGATGGAGCAATAGCACCATTTGCTGTGGCTGCTCAGTTTGAGCGCAATGGCTACAAAATCTTTGACCAAATACCGGGGCATACCCAAAAGTTTTGCTCTATGGTAAAGAACTTTACCGAGCTACAAACCAAGAGCAATGCCGACAAAAAAATTGCCATCTACTACTACAAAGGCACTGGTAAAGGTGCTATTGGAGCAGGCGATTTAGAGGGTGTGCAGTCGTTATACAACACACTTAAGCACCTAAAAGAGAGTGGCTATAATGTGTCGGGCTTGCCATCATCGGCAAAAGAGCTTGAGGCAATGGTACAGCAGCAGGGTTCGGTTTTGGGAGCTTATGCGCTTGGAGCGTATGATGAGTTTATCAAGAACGGCAACCCACAACTTGTATCTGTTGAACAGTTTGGGCAATGGGCTCAGGAGTCGCTACCAGCCGAACTTATCGAAAATATGCGCTTGCAGTATGGCGAGGCTCCGGGGCAGTATATGTCACACAGCCAAGATGGCAAAGACTACATTGCTGTTGCTCGTCTACAATTTGGAAATGTAGCCATACTACCTCAACCAATGGCAGCAGCAGGCGAAGATGTAGAGGCAATCACACACGGTGTGGAGGGTGCGCCAGCCTACCCTTACGTGGCATCGTATCTGTGGACTCGCCATGGTTTTGATGCCGATGCAATGGTACACTTTGGCACACACGGTTCGCTAGAGTTTATCCCTGGCAAGCAGATTGCTCTTTCGGACTATGACTGGACAGACGCCCTAGTGGGTGACATGCCACACTTCTATATTTATACGATCAACAACATTGGCGAAGGTATAATTGCCAAGCGTCGTAGCTATGCAACGCTAATTGATCACCTTACAGCTCCATTTATGCAGGGCGAACTATATGGCGATTTGCAAAAGCTAAAGAGCCGTGTACATAGCTTTGAGCAGCTAGAAGAGGGCGAGGTAAAGAACGAATACCGCAAAACAATTACTCAGCTAGCTAAATCACAAAACATGTGTGCTGCGCTGGGAATTGACTCTACAAAAGTATTTGATGATGCAGCAATCGAAAAGGTGCACATCTACCTAGAGGAGATTGACGGAGCTAAGGTAACCGATGGTCTATATACACTGGGCGAGGCATACTCAAAAGAGAATGCCGACAATACTGTTCGCATGATGATGATTGATGCTATTCGCTACTCTCTTGCCTCGATAGATGTGGCAAAGGGCAAGGTAGCGGCCGATAAGCTCGATAATCTTGGGTTCATATCGCACAACTACACTGCCAAGGCAAACTCTATAATCAATCGTGCACTCAAGGGTGAGAACACCGATAAACTATTTGCATCTGTTATTACAGCAGCCGATGCCAAGATGCGTGCACAAATGGTGGATGCCAAGCGCAAAAAGGCCGAGGCTCGTTCAAAGATGATGCGTTCGGCAATGGGTTCTATGGCTAAAAAGCCCGAAGTAGAGATCTTCCTCGACAAAGATGGCAAGATTATCGAAAAGCCCGAAGCTCCAAAAGCAGAAGAGCCTGAGGCAAAAAAACCATCTATGATGGAGAGCATGGCAGCAGCCAAGCCACAAGGCGATAGCGACAAAAAAGACTCAAAAGAGGAGCTAGCACAAGCTATTGAAGCGCTACATAGCACAATTGCGATGATAGCTACCAAGCGCAACGAACTTGTAACAAGCACCAAGGCAGAGCAAGACGCACTTATCAATGCCCTTAATGGTGGTTATATCTTGCCGAGTTCGGCTGGAGACCCTATTGCAAACCCTAATGCTATATCGACAGGTCGCAACTTCTACTCTATCAACCCCGAGACTACGCCTACGGCAGAGGCTTGGAAAGTGGGTAAGCGACTAGCCGATAACCTACTAGAACAAGAGCTTGCAGCCAATGGTAAGTACCCACAAAAAGTGAGCTTTACGCTTTGGTCTACCGATTTCATCTCTAGCGAAGGTGCTACTATTGGTCAAATTCTTTGGATGCTAGGTGTTGAGCCATTGCGCGATGGCTTTGGCTATATTCGCTCTCTCAAGCTAGTACCTGCCCAGGAGCTTGGCAGACCACGCATCGATGTGGTAGTGCAAACCTCGGGGCAATTACGTGACATTGCAGCCTCTCGTCTTGCACTCATCAATCGTGCGGTAGCAATGGCAGCCGAGGCACAAGATGGCGATATCGAGAACTATGTTAGCAAAGGTTTTAGAGATGCCGAAGCTCGCCTACTAGAGAAAGGATTCTCGCCAGTAGATGCTCGCCGATTCTCTAGCGAGCGCATATTTGGTGGCGCTGGCGGTAACTATGGCACAGGAATTATGGGCATGGTCGAAGATAGCGAGAATTGGGATTCACAAGACCAAATCGCCAAGCAGTATATCCAAAACATGGGTGCTATCTACTCCTCTAACGGCGGTGAAGAATGGGGCAACATGCGTGAGGGTGTGTTCGAAGCAGCACTCCTTAACACATCGGTAGTAGTACAACCACGCTCTAGCAACACTTGGGGTCCATTGAGCCTAGATCACGTATATGAGTTTATGGGTGGCCTATCGGCAGCCGTACAAGAAGTTACGGGTAACGATCCAACAGCATATTTTAACGACTTCCGTAACACATCTCGTGCAAAGGTTCAGGGGCTAAAAGAGGCTATTGGTGTAGAGACAAACTCTACGATCTTTAACCCTAAGTATATTAGCGAAAAAATGAAAGGCGAGGCAAGTTCATATTCAGGCTTTGCCGAGACTATTCGCAATACGTTTGGTTGGAATGCCCTTAAGCCATCGGCAATTGACGAGCATATATGGAATGAGTATCACGAAATCTATGTGCGTGACAAGCACAACTTGGGAGTTGTCGAGAAATTTGCCGACAAAAACCCTTATGCTATGCAAGAGCTAACGGCTGTTATGATGGAGTCGGCTCGCAAGGGTATGTGGAACGCTACCCAAGAGCAGCTATCAGAACTTGCAACTCTTCACACAAAGATGGTGGTAGATCATGAGGCTGGATGTAGTGGTTTTATATGTGATAATGCACAGCTTCGTGAGTTTATTGCACAAAATGCACCACAAAGTGCAGCAGACTACAAAGAGGCTATTTCGGATGCTCGCCAAGTAAAGCTAGACGAGCAGCAAACCGACAATAGCGTTGTTCTAAAGAAACAGGAGCAAGAGCAAGCACAAAAGAGCAAAGCATCGCCTACCGAGCAACAGACCAACTACACAACCGTATACATTGTAATTGCATTACTTGCTCTACTTTGGGGTTGGGTAACCTATCGTAGAAAGAAAAAATAATGGAGACAATTATTCAACTCATATTTGTAATTGCACTGCTTAAATTTTGTTTAAAGGCAGCCCTATCCCAACGCTTAGTTATAATCGTTGGGTATGGCTTTGCCATATCGGCTTTGGCATTTGCGCTATATCCTATAGTGATTAACCAACCACTAACTATCATCTCTCAGCTGCTTGGTACAAGAGAGGTGGTAGAAAATATTGCGCTTTTAACCACGGCCGAATCGATTATTGGAATACTTATTTCGATATATCTTTTAGACAACTATTTTCGCCCGTCAGAGAAACGTACAAAAACAGCAAAACTCATAAAGCTAGCACCAGGAGTGGTAGTGGTGTGCGCTGTTTGCTACTTCGAGTTACTTTTCTTTAAGTGGAGAGTTGGGGGCGATTTTTTGGTGACAGCACTACTCTACTCGCTTATTTTGCTTGTGGGTGTTGTGTGCATGGCACTACTACTTCGCACACTGGTAGCGGGCGAGAGCCTAAAGCTAGAGGTTAAGCTAATATTTAACCTAGCAATTCTGGTACTTGGGCTTTTGGTTAGCTCTTCGGTAGCCGATTACAATATATCACATGCACAATCTACCATAGAATGGGGAGCACTCATTGCTATAACAATAGGTAGCATTGTACTAATTGCCACTGGGGTGTGGCTTCATAAAATTAACTTTTCACACAAAATTTCAAAACTTATAAAATGGAACAGATAACAAACATTCTATATTGGCTCTCGACGGGTTTGATGATTCCCGTTACACTTTTTCTAATCATCTTCTTTGTGCGTGCAATCATTATGATTGGTGGTTTTTATGGCGCATATATTAGCCGCACAAAAATTAATGTCAAGATACACCAAGAGCTAGATGTTATGGAGAGTGCAAAGTTTATGGAGACACTCGATAGTTATGATTCAAAAAAATCGGCACTTATTCAGTCGCTACAAAAGATAAAGAGCTTTGAGGGTAACAACGCTATGGTTGACAAAATTGTTGGCGATTACGAGATCATTGCAGACAAAGAGCTAGGACAATCAAAACTACTAGTAAAGCTAGGCCCAATGCTAGGTCTTATGGGTACGCTTATCCCAATGGGTCCTGCGCTAGTTGGCCTTGCAACGGGCGATATTTCGTCAATGGCAAGCAATATGCAGGTAGCATTTGCAACAACTGTAATAGGTATTATTATTGGTGCTATTGGTTTTATCACACTACAAATCAAGCAACGTTGGGTAGCCGACGATATGAATATTCTTGATTACATTAGCGAAACTCTAAAAAAATAGGGACTATGGCACGCAAAAGAAGATTAATAGCAGATGGCGACGATCACGACCCGTTAGCAGTGCTTACCAACCTATTTGACGTAGCAATGGTATTTGCGGTTGCGCTAATGGTTGCGCTAGTTACCCGATTTGAGATGACCGAAATGTTCTCTAAAGAGGATTTTACGATGGTAAAAAACCCGGGAACCGAGCAAATGGAGATCATCACCAAAAAGGGCGAAAAGATAGAAAAGTACACACCCTCGCAAGACCAAGAGGAGTCTAGCAACTCTCGTGGTAAGCGAGTGGGTACGGCATATCAGCTCGACAATGGCGAAATAATATATGTCCCCGAATAGGGTGCCATACACTTTATACAAGGAGGTTACCTCGAAAAATTCGAGGTAGCCTCCTTTTGGAATAGCTATCTTTGTCCGCACATAAGAAAAGCCGGATAATGCATAAAAAGA
>CAYJIL010000025.1:0-17972 GCA_964370235.1 uncultured Rikenellaceae bacterium
CAGTGAGCAGCGATAAAAGTAGTAGCTTTTTCATAATTATGATATTTAGTTAATATCCCCAATCGTTACATCACGACTGGGGATAAATTTGATTGTCGAAGTTAAATAGTATTCCTAATATGTAAGCTTCTATTGTAAGTAAGATAGCATATTATTATCATGATTATAATTTAGAAATGCATCACTGCTAAACCATCCATCGCTTTGTCCGCCCCATCCCCAATTAATTTTAACACTATGCCTAGATAGCTCGTATAATGTATCCTCCATTACCATGTATTCACCTTCATAGTATATACTATATCGATCGCTTACTATAGATTTTAAACTACTAGTTCCTTCTATTACCCAAGCATGGCCTGTACCCGAACTTGTCGAGATACCATCCATAATGGTAGGACCATTCTTTAGTACCGAAACCAGATCTGAATATGAATAATCGATGTAACCACCTACAATATAGCCATTATCACGCAGGAAATCTGCAGCATCATATTCATTAAACTTATGAACATATGCCGATGTTCCATTTGTATTGTATTTTGTTTTAAGTTTATAAAACAGATCGTTAAACAGCTTGGCAATTCGACTATCGTACCTATTGGCAATCATTTCATTCCAGTCTGATGAATAGATTCCATGTGTGTTATATGTTTTTTTATGATAAGCCATAATTTGTGCAACGGCTGTCATAACGCATCCCGTGTATGCTTTTTGTTGTGTGCCAGGTATTAGAGGTAATAAATCATTATATGGGTACGTTTGGTTCCACTTTACAGGAATATTGTATTCATAATAATTGTATTTGTAGTTTGTTGTGAATTGTCCTTCGTAATACCATTCACCACTATTTGTAGATGGAATATATCTTGTAGCTGGTTTAGACAGTTTACTTTTTGCCGAAATTTTCAATGAGTCAATATTGTTAAGTTCTTGGCGCATACTATCCATATAGAAACGCATTCCATCCATAAATACTTGTAAGCCCTTGTTAAATGTTGTATCTGCTAATGACCCAGTCTCTGTTATGCATAAAACTTCTGGGATACGTTTATCCGCCGATACAATTGCAAAACCACCATTTGAATCAAATTCATAGAAATCGGGTACACCATTTTTTAAGTGAATACGCTTAATTGATGGAGATTGCGATTTACTTTTAATAAAACCAAGGTGCGAATTAGATACATCAAGAAGCTCTTTTGCTTCAGCTTCTGAAATTACCAGATTAGAGCTATTGCTGATTGTATTTGCAATAAATTCTGCTCTAGTTAGGATAGCAGATTGAGCAGGGGTATTATTATCTAATGGTGATTCATATAGCCTTACTTCACTCTCTTTGTTACAAGAAAATGCTACTAATGTCAAAAAGGCAAAAGTTAATATTTTTTTCATTTAAATCATAGTTTAGTCATACCTACTCTTTTAGTTTTTCGGTTAACACTCCTTTACAGTTTGGTCTGTTTATAATTGATCCGGATTAATTATCGTCTTTATAAATTCAAGCTAGTGGGTTAAGAGCACTCAAATTATAATGCCCAAAACACCCCTTCATACTTATAATTAGATTCTATTGTTAGGGTATAAATTCCACTAGTTAGATTAGGTAAATCGTAGGTATGTGAGTTACCGTCTGAAATTATATCGAATTCAACAATGATATCACCATGTGCATCGATGATTGATGCTTGTGAGTTTTCAAGAGATTGGTAACTAATAATGAGGTTTCCTTCTTCTCTATTAATCCATGCTTGTGGTTCAATGATGATTGACCGTGCCCTCTTGTCTGTTTTATTGTCTGAAGCAGCTTCGTTTATTTCTATTGGATCATGCTCTATATAGCTATAGCATATTGCTGGGTTAATGCTGCATAATATAAGTGCTAGAAATGTATTTTTCATATTTAGATACTGTTGATTTACTTTACAAAGATACGATTCATACCGTTGTTATTAAAAAAATCAGACGATAATAATAGTCATCAAATTGCTTTTATGTTGTTGGTTATCAGTTTCTTTTTTGAATTGTATCTCATCATTCCTTAATATGGTTCATCATCGGGGGTAATGAATTGAAAATCAGTAGTATAGTTTTGTTGCTGGTAGAAGGGTTTTGATTGTCAGTGATTTAGGTGATATATGTAGAGATTTGAGAATCTAACGATGTGTCAATATTCATTTTTGTAGCAATGCGGCTTTTGCGAGTGTAAACCGATCTTTCGTTTTTGTAGCCCATGTTTATGGCAATGACAGCTGCCGAAAAACCACAACATACCATGGCGATGATTCGCAAGTCGTCACTATTTAGTTGAGGGTATTCGTCTTCGATTTTAGATATGATATTCTCATACCTCGTATTTGTGTACTCAACAATATTATGAAATATCCCGCTATTTGTTCGACTGCCCTTTAGGATTTTATCAAACTCAGATAAAAATACTGCGGGTGATTCAGCGTGTCTTTGGTATGTATCGCCAAGTTTTTGTATTGTTTCTATCCAATTGTCTGTGAACTGTGTTAGTTTTTTGTTTTTATGATTATTTAATTCATGT
This sequence comes from uncultured Rikenellaceae bacterium, assembly GCA_964370235.1. Lineage (GTDB taxonomy): Bacteria > Bacteroidota > Bacteroidia > Bacteroidales > Rikenellaceae > CAYJIL01. Next base: position 2,552 of record CAYJIL010000025.1, read on the forward strand.
TCTAGTGATTTGAGTTCTTTGAGAATGTTTCTTGTATCTTCAATTCTCTCTGCCAATTGTTTTTTCTGTCTCTTTATAGTTTGCAAAAAATGCCACACGACATAAAATAATATTAATGCTATGATGGCTATAATTAATCTTTGATTTTTTTGTTTTAGCTCTAGACTATCATTTTTAGCTTTAAGATATTTGGTGTTATAATCGGCTTCTAGTTGTTGTAATTTCTTTTTTTCGGAATTCGTTCTAATATTATCGGCTTGTTTTTTCCACTTGTTCATGTATTTGTATGCACTCTCGTAGTCTTTACTTAGTTTGGCAAGTACAGTATTGTTAATATAGTTTGACAAGCTATCAAGCGGATTTTCGGGCTCGGGAATTAAACTGTTATAAAAATATGCTGAGTCAGCCATGTTTATGGCGGCGTACGATCTGGTAAGTATATTGTAAACCTTGCTGCCGAGATCGTTATTTATATTGTATTTAATTGCTTGTAATGCTGTATTTATAGCGTTGCGATGATCTTTGTTTTTTAAATGCACATGAGTTGAAATTTCGTATGCTATATATAGGCTTACACTATCTTTTTCTTCTCTTGAAATATCAATCGCACGGTTTAAATATATAAATGAACTATCTCTATTTTCTATTAGATATAGTGCTCCTAACTTGCAATTACAGTAACCGATATGTCTTGTTGAATTTACCTTGTTTAAATATCTTAGAGCTTTTGTATATCTATGTATAGGCTCATAGTACGTGGTTAAATTATTGACGTATAAATCTCCCAAACGCATATTAATCAATCCCATATTCAAATAATCGCTAGTATCGGCATACTGTTCCGCCATTTTGTAATGCTCCATTGCTTCTCTATCTCTGCCAAGTTCGGCTAACACTGCTCCTTTGTACATAAGTGAACGAGAGTATCGAATGTCTTGTGGTTCTTTCTCGTAGTATGATACAGCAATATCTACCAATGAATCATTCATAAATGTAATTGGCATATAGTTGCGATATGTGGCCTGCGTGTGAAGAAGGGCATAGTGTGCCTTGGCCTCTTTTGTCGTAAGGCTAGCATGATCTATCTTCTCTATCACTTTGTATGCGCTATCGGCATTAGTCATCACAAGGCTATCTAGCATCTCTAGCTTAGCTGTTATAGGGGCTTTACTGCATCCTGCTAGAGAAATAAATATAAGTATGATGATTAGTCGCATAGTATGTGGTTTATAGGTGTATTTGGGTTCGTTGCAAAAGCATTTTAGATGTAATCCTCAATAACAAATTTACAATTAAAAAATTACGGAGTCCTTTTTTGTTCGATATTAAACAAAAAAGGTGGAAAAGTAACAAAACTTTTCCACCTTATATTTAGGTTCGATGTATTTTATTCTACTACATCATGCCACCCATGCCGCCCATACCCGGAGCAACTGGTGCAGGAGTCTCTTCTTTCTTCTCGGCAAGGACACACTCAGTAGTTAGGAACATAGATGCAACCGAAGCAGCGTTCTCTAGTGCTACGCGTGAAACCTTGGTTGGGTCGATGATACCTGCCGAAAGCATATTCTCATACTTGTCGGTGCGAGCATTGAAACCAAAGTCATCGTTGCCCTCACGTACCTTTTGTACAACTACCGATCCTTCGCCACCTGCGTTTGCAACGATTTGGCGCAAAGGCTCCTCGATAGCACGCTTAACGATAAGAATACCAGTGGTTTGGTCGTCGTTGTCGCCCTTTAGGTCTTCTAGTGCATCGATAGCACGAATGTAAGCAACGCCACCACCTGCAACGATACCCTCTTCAACAGCTGCACGAGTAGCTGCTAGAGCATCATCAACACGGTCTTTCTTCTCTTTCATCTCTACTTCGGTAGTAGCACCAACAAATAGTACAGCAACACCACCCGCTAGCTTAGCAAGACGCTCTTGTAGCTTCTCACGATCGTAATCGCTCTTTGTTGTCTCAATCATCTTGCGAATTTGAGCTACACGATCAGCTATTGCCTCACGGCTACCAGCACCATCAACAATAGTAGTGTTATCTTTGCCAATAGTAACTTTGTCTGCGCTACCTAGCATCTCAAGAGTTGCTTGTGCAAGCGACAAACCTGTCTCCTCGCTAATTACAGTACCACCCGTTAGAATTGCAATATCTTGTAGCATCTCTTTGCGGCGATCGCCAAAGCCCGGAGCCTTAACTGCTGCAATCTTAAGTGTACCACGTAGCTTGTTAACTACTAGTGTAGTAAGAGCTTCGCCGTCTACATCCTCTGCAATGATAACTAGCGAACGACCCGACTGCGCCACTGGCTCAAGTACCGGAAGTAACTCTTTCATAGAAGAGATTTTCTTATCTGTGATTAGGATATATGGGTTCTCGTTAGATGCCTCCATTTTCTCTGGATCGGTGATAAAGTATGGCGAAATGAATCCTCGGTCGAACTGCATACCTTCAACTACATCAACATAAGTCTCTGTACCTTTAGCCTCTTCAACTGTGATTACACCCTCTTTCTTAACCTTACCCATAGCCTCGGCAATTAGCTTGCCAATAAACTCGTCGTTGTTAGCCGAGATAGTTGCTACCTGCTCAACTTTTGTAATGTCGTCACCAACGCTTTGGCTCTGACTTTGTAGCGACTCAACAACAGCAGCAACTGCCTTGTCGATACCACGCTTAAGATCCATTGGGTTTGCACCTGCCGTTACGTTCTTTATACCAACGCTAATGATAGATTGTGCAAGAACCGTAGCCGTAGTAGTACCATCACCTGCATCGTCAGCAGTTTTTGATGCTACCTCTTTTACCATTTGTGCGCCAATGTTTGCGAACGGATCTTCTAGCTCAATCTCTTTTGCTACCGTTACACCATCCTTGGTAATGTGTGGGCCACCAAACTTCTTGTCAATAACTACGTTGCGACCCTTTGGGCCAAGCGTTACCTTTACTGCGTTTGCTAGAATGTCAACGCCTTTCTTTAGCTCTTCACGAGCATCAATATTGAATTTAATATCTTTAGCCATCTTTATTTATCTATGTTTTGATTTACTATTAATTATAGAATTGCTAGAATGTCGCTTTGGCGCATGATTAAGTAATCTTTACCATCGTTGCTAATCTCTGTACCTGCATACTTGCCAAATAGGACAGTGTCACCCACTGCTACTTCCATCTCTATGTCTTTGGTACCAGCACCCACTGCTACAACTGTGCCCTCAAGTGGCTTTTCTTTGTTTGTGTCAGGGATAATAAGTCCACCCGATGTTACTGCTTCTGCCTCTTTTGGCTCGATAAGCACTCTGTCTGCTAATGGTTTGATCTTCATGATTTAAATTTTTGATTATATAATATTTAATTATTTACGTTCAACTGCCTTTGGTGTGCCAAAAAAAATATAGCTGCCAAGGCATTGCCTCATACAGCTATATTCATCACAATTTGTGCCAAAATAAATATATGACTTTATTGCATATTTTCCTACTAATTTTTATGTCAATGTCAAAATATGTGTGACAAATTGTCACGACAATACTATCTTAGCTTGAAATCTTGTCCTAGATATACCTTGCGCACCATCTCATCGGCTGCCAAATCTTCAGCACTACCCGATTTAAGTATCTTGCCCTCAAACAAAAGGTATGTGCGGTCGGTAATATCGAGTGTTTCGTGCACGTTGTGGTCGGTAATAATTACACCAATATTCTTTTCTTTTAGTGTGCGAACAATGCTCTGAATATCTTCGACAGCAATGGGGTCAACACCCGCAAACGGCTCGTCTAGTAGAATAAACTTGGGGTTTATAGACACCGCACGAGCAATCTCGGTTCGGCGGCGCTCGCCTCCCGATAGCTGAATACCAAAACTCTTGCGCACTTTGTGTAGACGAAATTCGTCAATGAGTGTTTCGAGCCTATCTCGTTGGTACTCTTTGCTATAATCCGACATCTCTAGCACTGCACGTATGTTGTCCTCTACCGACAAACGGCGAAACACCGATGCCTCTTGTGCCAAATATCCTACGCCCATTTGTGCTCTTTTGTACACAGGCATAGAGGTAATATCCATATCGTCCAAAAATATTTGCCCACCATTTGGCTTGATAAGCCCTACGGTCATGTAGAATGTAGTGGTTTTGCCTGCACCATTTGGCCCTAGCAATCCCACAATTTCGCCCTGGTTAACCTCTATCGAAACCTCGTTAACTACCGTACGACTCTTATATCTTTTGACAAGATTTTTTGTATGTAGCTTCATAACCTTATATTTATACTACTCCTTCACGAAGTATATCGTGTATGTGTATTATTCCTTTGTAACTACCCTCATCGTCAACCACTACTAGCTGTGTGATGCGCTTCTCTTCCATAATCGAGAATGCCCTAACTGCAAGCTCGTCACTAGATATTGTTTTGGGGCTTGGTGTCATTATGTCTTGTGCAACGGCACTCGCAAAATCTATTTTGTTCTCTAGCATACGGCGAATATCACCATCGGTAATAACACCTATCATCTCTTGCTCGTTCATTACAACTGCAACGCCCAATCGCTTAGACGATATTTCGATGAGTACTTGATCTATTGGTGTTTGTGGTGAAACCACAGGCTTTGCATTTGCTGCAATCATGTCGCCTACACGCAAATATAATCTCTTGCCAAGCGCACCGCCCGGGTGTACCTTTGCAAAATCTTCGCTCGAAAATCCTCGGCTCTCAAGCAGTGTCATTGCTAGTGCATCGCCCATAACTAGCTGTGCCGTAGTGCTCGATGTTGGTGCTAAGTTGTGAGGGCACGCCTCGTGTGCAACGTGGCATAGCAGCGTGTAGTCCGAACTTTGTGCAAGAAATGAGCTCTCTTCGCCCACAAGTCCAACGATTTTGTTCTTGCCAATATTGCGTATTAGGGGGATTAGTACTTTAATCTCTGGGGTGTTGCCACTTTTTGATATGCATATAACAACATCGCCATCTTGAATGATGCCCAAATCACCATGAATAGCATCGGCAGCGTGCATAAAAACAGATGGTGTGCCAGTTGAATTAAGGGTTGCTACAATCTTTGAGCCAATGATGGCGCTCTTGCCAATTCCCGTTACAACCACTCGTCCTTTTATGTTCGAAATAAGCTCGACTACCTCTACAAAAGTATCGTCAATATAGTTGGTCAACTTTGCAATTGCATCAACTTCGGTAGTGATAATGCTCTGTGCAAAACTAACAATATCTTTACGATCCATAGATTATACTATTTTATTTAATTTATTTTTCTATCTTTGAATATAATTAGGTGTGGCTATTCAGGGGTAAGAACTATGTTTTATGTTGTTTTTACCGCTTATGCAGGTCATTTTCTTAGTTAAAGTAACTAAAAAATAGATACTATCACACATTAAATATGTTGCAAAGGTAGTTTTGTTTTTTTAATTTTTTTATCTTTATACCAATTCTCACACAAAAATAGTGAGAAAATTGTTTTAGGGACAATCAACCATATTGCTATGGCTAACGGATTTTCATTAACAGAAGAGCTAAAGAACCATTTCGGTTTCTCAGGTTTTAAGGACAACCAAGAGCAAATCATCGAAAACCTTATGAACGGTAATGATACATTTGTGCTTATGCCCACCGGTGGGGGTAAGTCCTTGTGTTATCAATTGCCTGCTATGATTATGGATGGGGTTGCCATCATAATCTCTCCACTTATAGCACTAATGAAGAACCAAGTGGACGCTATACGCACCTTCAGCATGGATGATGGTGTAGCGCATTTCATAAACTCATCGCTTAACAAGGGCGCAATAACAAAAGTGCGTCAAGATGTTCTCGATGGTAAAACAAAACTATTATACTTTGCCCCCGAATCTTTAACAAAAGAGGAGAACGTTGCATTCCTAAAGAGTGTGAAAATATCTTTCTATGCTATTGACGAGGCACACTGTATTTCGGAGTGGGGGCACGACTTTAGGCCAGAGTACAGGCGTATTCGTCCCATCATTTCGGACATATGCCCTGCGCCTATCATTGCTCTAACGGCTACGGCTACCCCAAAAGTTCAGCTCGATATACAAAAGAACTTGGGAATGCAGTCGGCCAAAGTTTTTAAATCGTCATTTAATAGAGCAAATCTATACTACGAAATAAAATCTAAGACTAATGCCACAAAGAGCATTATTCACTTTATAAAAAACAACCGAGGCAAGAGTGGTATTATATATTGTCTTAGCCGCAAAAAGGTTGAAGAGATTGCCGACCTACTAAAAGTAAACGGTATAAGTGCATTGCCATACCATGCAGGTATGGACGCTGCTACTCGTGCCGAGAATCAAGATAAATTCTTGATGGAGAGGGTCGATGTAATTGTGGCTACAATTGCCTTTGGTATGGGTATCGACAAGCCCGATGTTCGTTATGTTATTCACTACGATATGCCTAAATCGCTCGAAGGTTACTACCAAGAGACTGGGCGTGCTGGGCGTGACGGTGGCGAGGGGCGTTGTATCACCTATTATAGCTACAAGGACATTCAAAAGCTCGAAAAGTTTATGCAAGGCAAACCTGTTGCCGAGCAAGAGATTGGGCGCCTGCTTTTGCAAGAGACCGTATCCTATGCCGAGAGTTCGATGTGTCGTCGTCGTTCGCTCCTACACTACTTTGGCGAGGTATATCCTAGCGAGTATTGTGGTAGTTGCGACAACTGCCTTGAGCCCAAAGAAAAGATTGAGGTTAAGGACGATATGGTAGCTATGCTATCGGTACTAAAAACCATTGGTGGTAAATTTAAAGTTGACTATTTGGTAAATGTGCTTGTGGGTACAGCTACTACTATGATAAAATCATATGGTCACGATGGTCTCGATAGCTTTGGTAGTGGTAAAGAGCAGGGGGCAAAATATTGGGGAGCAGTTGTTCGCCAAGCACTTGTGCATGGGTTTATTAACAAAGATATCGAAAACTACGGCCTACTTAGCATTACCAGCAAGGGCGAGAGCTATATTGCAGAACCATTCGTAATAATCATAAGTCGTGACATCGAGTACAGTACCGATACCGACGATGATGTTACCTCTGCCTCTTCGAGAGGAACAGCGGCAGCAGACGAGGCTCTGTTTTCGATGCTCAAAGATCTTCGCAAGTCTATTTCTCGCAAAGAATCGTTGCCACCGTTTGTAATCTTCCAAGACCCTTCGCTAGAGGATATGGCTACACGCTATCCAATAACTACCGAGGAGCTACAAAACATTACGGGTGTTGGTGCAGGTAAGGCAAAAAAATATGGCAAAAAGTTTCTTGAGCTTATAACCAAATATGTAGATGAGAACGAGATTGAGCGTCCTCAAGACATGGTGGTTAAGAGCGTAGTAAACAAGAGCGTAAATAAAGTCTATATAATTCAGAGCATCGATCGCAAGATGGACTTAAACGATATTGCCGATGCCAAAGGTATGACCTTTGACGAGCTACTGTGTGAGATTGAGGCAATTACAAACTCGGGCACAAAACTAAATATAGACTATCACATAAACTCCGAGATTGACGAAGACAAGATAGACGATATCTACGACTACTTTAAAGAGGAGGCTACGAGTGACTCTGTTGACGAGGCATCCAAAGAGTTGGGTGGCGACTACAACGAGGACGAGATTAGGCTTGTACGCATAAAATTCTTAAACGACATGGGCAATTAATCTGTCCATACACAATACAATGGCAAAATATCAACAAGTAAAAGCAAAGAAGCACTTAGGTCAGCATTTTCTTTGCGACGAGAATATAGCACGTCAAATAGCATTCTCTCTAAAGGCAGACCAAAAAAGAGCAACACTAGAGGTGGGGCCCGGCATGGGTGTGCTTACAAAATATCTTCTTCCACGAGAAGATATAGAGCTCTTTGCAGCAGAGATTGATAGTGAGAGCGTGGCATATCTAAGGGAGCATTATCCCGATTTGAACAAAAATCTTATATATTTCGATTTCCTTAGACTCGACTTAGCAGCAATGTTTCCCGATGGTCTAAACGTAATTGGTAACTTCCCATATAATATATCGTCACAAATTTTCTTTAAAGTGCTCGAAAATCGTGATCTAGTGCCCGAGTGTGTGGGTATGATCCAAAAAGAGGTTGCTGTTCGCATGGCAGAACCTCCGGGCAAAAAGGAGTACGGTATTTTGAGCGTATTGCTACAAGCATTCTACGATATTGAGTACTTATTCACTGTTCACGAAAATGTTTTCTCGCCACCACCCAAGGTAAAGAGTGCTGTGGTAAGGCTTACTCGCAATTCGCGCGAGAAGCTCGATTGTGACGAAAAAATGTTCTTTAGAGTAGTGAAGGCTACCTTTGGGCAGCGTCGCAAGACTATTCGCAACTCGCTAAAGAATAACTTTGGTGCATTTGAAGCAGAGCACCCGTTCTATACTTTGCGTCCAGAGCGTCTTTCGGTTGAGGATTTTATGGATCTAACACGTTTTGTAACCGAGCAGCTTGCACTTCGTGCAGACTCTGGTGATACAACACAAGACATTGCTCAGAGCGATGTGCAAACATGTGACTTGGGCGATGAATAGATTTCTGTTTTTGTTGGTACTTCTTGTTGTTTGCACAACTTCGGTAGTTGCACAGGGCATCGTCTTTAAAAAGAGCGAGCACGACCTAGGCAAGCTAGCCTTTAAGAGTAAAACAACATCTGTATTCTACTATACAAATAACACCAATAAACCTTTGGTGCTTGTCTCAACCAAGAGTGGTTGTGGCTGTACAAAGGTGCATTACTCTAAAAAACCACTTGCAGCAGGTGCAAGCGACAGCCTAAAGGTTGTCTTTAGCGCAACTAGCGAAGGTGCATTCTTTAAAGGAATAGATATTCACACTAACCAAGGCAATAGCCGCATTGTGGTTAGAGGAGTTGTAGAGAAGAAATAATAGATTATGAAAATAGGTTTTGATGCAAAGCGTCTGTACTCAAATTTGAGTGGTCTAGGTAATTATAGTAGAAGTACTATTGATCTGATGCGAGAACATTACCCAGACGATAAGTTGGTGTTATTTGCTCCAACAACAGACAATAGAGCAGGCTACATAAAGCCAAATGATATAGAATTGGTAACACCCACAGCTCTCATATCTTATGGCTTTCCTTCGCTGTGGAGAAGTTTTTTTATGGCTTCAGATATTCGTGGCGAAAGAATCGACATATACCATGGTTTGAGCAACGAGCTGCCAACCGATATACGAAACTCTGGTGCAAAGAGTATCGTGACTATGCACGACTTAATATTTTTGCGCTATCCAAACCTATACAGCAAGCTAGACAGGGTTATAATGGAGTATAAATTTCGCACAAGTTGTCGAAATGCCGACCTTATAATCGCCATTAGTGAGCAAACAAAAGAGGATATTATCAACTATTGGGATATTCCATCGGAGCAAGTCGATGTAGTATATCAAGGGTGCAACTCGGCCTACTACAAAAAGGTAGATGAACACAGACGTGCCCAAGTAAAGGCAAAATATCGCCTTCCCGATAACTATATTTTGAGCGTTGGTACGTTTGATGAGCGCAAGAACCTTATGCTAACGCTAAATGCAATGGTAGATGGTAATATTGACATGCCACTTGTAGCGTGCGGAAGGCGCACTCCATACACAGATAAACTGTGGGCATATGCTGTTGAGAATGGTATCGAGAATCGTGTTTTCTTTCATCATGATGTCAATATCGAAGACCTGCCTGCGATATATCAAATGGCCGATGTAGCCGTATATGTTTCGTTGTTCGAGGGTTTTGGAGTTCCCATTCTAGAGGCACTAAACAGTGGCACACCTATGATTACATCGAAAGGTGGTGTCTTTCCCGAGGCTGGTGGTGATGCCTGCATCTATGTTGGGCAGTACGACCTAGATGATATGATAACGGCACTTCGCACAGTGCTCGACGATAGTGTAATGCGTGCCGACATGATAGAGCGTGGCTACAAGCATGCACTCAATTTTAGAAATGATGTAGTTGCAGCTAACCTACACTCGGTTTATGAGAAGTTAATGTAAAACAAGTAGTCGGCAAGCAATATAAGCTAATAACAAAGGCGATTAACCAAGTGGTTAATCGCCTTTGTATTATGTGTGATTTAGCTGTGTTTTTCTTTATATTTTTCGAGTTGTTTTTTTAGTGCATCAATGCAATGATCTACCGACTCTTCAAAGCTTTTGCTTTTTTGCTCCGATACAAGCATATCGCCCGGTAGCTCTATTTGAATAACTGCGACCTTATTGCCAACTTCGTGATCTTTATCTAGTTTCAGTGTAACCTCTGCAAGAGTAATTTTGTCTGAGAATCTCTCAAATTTGGTTAGTTTGCCCTCTATAAAATCAAGTAACTTTTTATCTGCATCGAACTTTACTGACTGAATGTTAATGTTCATAACTTCTCCTCCTAAGATTTAAATTAGTAAAAATTGACACTGCCAACTGTAACCGATCGTCTATTTGTTATTGTCGTCTTTTGCCCAAGGGTGGCTGCTTTTGTAGCTTTTTATTAACTCGCCTATCGAGCTATGTGTGTAGACTTGTGTAGATTTTAGGCTCGAGTGTCCAAGCAGCGACTTTATTGTCTCTATTCCGACTCCCTCATTAAGAAGATGGGTTGCAAAGGTGTGTCTTAGAACGTGCGGACTTCGTTTGCCACTAAGGCCCAAGTCCCCGAGCCGCTCCCTAACTAGTTTGTAAACATATGTTCGGGAAATAGCCCTGCTTTTGTTTGATAAAATTAAACTTTTTTCGCTTAATAAACAAATTTCGGCTCTTATTTTTATGTAATTTTCTATTTTATCTTTTATAGCTGTTGCTACAACCACTATACGCTCTTTTTCGCCTTTGCCTTTGATGATGATTTGCGATAAATCTTTTGATAGATCATCAATTTTTATGCCAATAAGCTCGCTTAGTCGAATACCCGTAGCATACAGTAAAAGTATTATTACATCGTCACGTTCTTTGTCGAACTCATCCCCAATTTCTAGTATCGACGATGACATTTGCTCCATTTTATCTTTGCCCACTACGCTCACCACTCGTTGGGCAGGTTTGAGCGAACGTATCTTTAGTGTGGGGTTATTGTTGGTTAAGCCTTGTTGCGAAAGGTAGCGATATAGCCCCTTTAGTGATGATATTCGGCGATTGATCGAGCGTGGCGATTGCCCTTGCTCCGAGAGTGACATAATCCACGAGCGAATATCTAGGTGTGTAACCTTGTTGGGTGTAAACTCCTCTTCGCTTATGCCACTATATAACAAAAACTGACGGATATCGTCCCCGTAGGCACGTACCGTCAGCTTTGAGTATTGTTTTTCTGCCTCAATATATCTAATGAAATCATTAATCATAATGGGCGTTATCTTATTTGTTTAAGATATTGAGGTAGACTACTCCTCCTCTTTAAGTTGTAGTTGCTTAACGTAGATAGCGTGTAGCTTCTTCTTACGACCAACAACAGATGGCTTAGTGAACTTTTGACGCTCTCTTAGCTCCTTAAGTACACCAGTTTTCTCAAATTTTCTCTTAAACTTCTTAAGGGCTCTTTCGATGTTTTCTCCCTCTTTGATAGGCATTATAATCATAACCTGAATTTTTTATTTTTTTATTATTAAAATTTAGTACCAAATGCTCCCATTAACAGGAGTTTTGGGATTAGGAAACTATACAGCAAAACCGTTTTTGCTATACTTAGAATGAATGTTATAATTTTCTATTTCAATCTGTTAGTTACCCGTAACCTCCCCTCTTTTATGGCATAAAGCCTGTTGTTTAGACCACAAATATACGCTTTTTTTTAATATTCTACTCTAGTTTCGATATTTAATCATTATATTTGTCTCTGCACCCCACAAAATGGGGCTTATAAACATAGCATAAAGTATTAAATAAATATATCGAAAATGACACAAGAGGAGCTATTTAAAAAGTTGATTGCCCATAGCAAAGAGTATGGATTTATCTTTCAATCGAGCGAAATTTATGACGGCCTTAGCGCAGTATATGACTATGGTCAGCTAGGTGTAGAGCTAAAGAATAACATCAAAGATTATTGGTGGGATTCGATGGTTAAGCTAAACGACAACATTGTTGGTATCGATGCTGCCATCTTTATGCACCCACGCACATGGGAGGCATCGGGTCACGTTGGTGCTTTCAACGACCCTCTAATCGATAACAAAGATTCAAAAAAGCGTTATCGTGCCGATGTTCTAATCGAAGATTGGCTTGCTAAGCAAGACGATAAAATAACAAAAGAGGTAACTAAGGCTCGCAAGCGCTTTGGTGAGAGTTTCGACGAGGCTATGTTCCTAGAGACAAACCCACGTGTCCTTCAAATCAAAGAGGCTCGCAACAAGGTTAATGCCGATATGGTATCTTCGCTAGAGTCTAACGACCTAGAGCGTGTAAAGGCTATTATCGAGGAGTGTGGCATTGTGTGTCCTATTTCGGGAACAAAAAACTGGACAGATGTTCGTCAGTTTAACCTTATGTTCGATACCAAAATTGGTTCGGTAGCCGAGGGTGCAAACAAAATTTACCTTCGTCCCGAGACAGCGCAAGGTATCTTTGTTAACTTCTTGAACGTTCAAAAGAGCGGTCGCATGAAGATTCCATTTGGTATTGCTCAAATTGGTAAAGCGTTCCGTAACGAGATTGTGGCTCGTCAGTTCATCTTTAGAATGAGAGAGTTCGAGCAAATGGAGATGCAATTCTTTGTTCGTCCGGGCGAGGAGATGAAGTGGTGGGAGTATTGGAAAAACTTCCGTATGAGCTGGCACAAGGCTCTAGGTTTTGGTGACGATAACTACCGTTTCCACGATCACGAGAAACTTGCACACTATGCTAATGCAGCTGCAGATATCGAGTTCCGTTTCCCATTTGGTCTAAAAGAGGTTGAGGGTATTCACTCTCGCACCGACTTTGACCTAGGTAACCACCAAAAGTTCTCGGGTCGCAAGATTCAGTACTTCGATCCCGAAACATCGGAGAGCTATGTTCCCTATGTAGTAGAGACTTCGATTGGTGTTGACCGAATGGTTCTTCAGGTGCTTTCGGCATCGTATGACGAGCAGCAGCTAACAAAAGAGGATGGCTCAACAGATACTCGTACAGTAATGCACTTCCCGCCAGCGCTTGCGCCGGTAAAGGTTGCAGTTCTTCCTCTACTAAAGAAGGATGGCCTAGCAGAGCTTGCACACGAGATTGTAGACTCTCTTAAGTTTGACCACGTAACTCAGTATGACGAGAAAGATAGTATTGGTAAGCGTTACCGCCGCCAAGATGCTATTGGTACTCCAATATGTGTTACTGTTGACCACCAAACACTAGAGGATCAAACAGTGACTCTACGCCACCGTGACTCTATGGAGCAGGAGCGTGTTGCAATTGCCGATCTACACAAAATAGTATCAGATATAGTAAGCGTAAAGAATCTTCTTGCTAAACTAGACAAATAATTATGAAAAGAACAATATTTGCCTCACTGCTAATGCTATTGGTAGCATTTTGTGCACAGGCTCAAAACTACAAAGTTTTTAGTGCCGATAATTTTAGTTATGGGGCAAAAGTTGGTCTAACACTTGCCGATGTAACTTCGTTTGATGGTAGTCCTGTGCTAAGAGGGCAGGTTGGTATCATGGCAGGTTATCGACTTAATAAATACTTGGGCGTTGGTGCCGAAGTGTTATATTCGGGTTGGGGTTCTGCTAGCGAGGTATTTATGGCGGCTCAAGGTGACGATGACAGAGTTCACGTAAATATGAACTATGTAAACGTGCCTTTTCTTGTAAAGTTTTACCCAGTTAGCAATCTCTCTATCGAGAGTGGTGTATCGGCAGATTTTTTGGTTCGTTCACGAATCAACTATCGAGGCGACAATAGCATAGCTTTACCATATGAAGACGATGGAATTACCATGTCTATTCCTATTGGTGTAAGTTATGAGTTTATGAATCGTTTTGTTGTAGGCTTGCGATATAACTTGGGAGTTACCGATATTTTTTCGGAACTCGACTTCGAAGGTGGTCGCAACCGTGTAGCATCATTTAGTATTGGATATCTATTCTAGTATTGTGACAGAGAATCAATTAAGTAATAAAAAGCGTGATTTGCTCATAGCTCTATCTCGTCAGATGAATGGGGCAGTGGCGCACAGCATACGCACCAAGCAAACAAAAGAGTTGCTTACCTATGGCGTATCTTTGCCAACCATTAAGGATATTGTAGCACCCGAGCGTGGCAATAGCCCTTTGGCAGAGCTAATGTATAATAGTAATGTAAGGGAGCTCAAGTTGGGCGCTGTGTATGTGATGAATGGTCGTGACTTTACCGCTCAGTCGGTAGAGGAGTGGGCAGACGGCTTTAAGACGCTAGAGATTGCTACCAATTCGGCAACAATGTTGCTTTGGCACTCGCCACTAGCAGTGCAGTTTGTGCCGCAGTGGATCGATAGCGAAGATCGCCTTCGCCGTGCAGCAGCAGCAATCACAATAGCATCGCTAGCTAGAAACGCAGCAGCAGACGAGCCATTCTTTTTAGATATGGTTAATAAACTAAGCCCAAGTGTTGGTACAGTTCAGCTTATTAGAGCACTTGCAGAGGTTGGTAAATTGGGGGGTAGGCTCAAAGAGGCCGTTGCCGCCAAAATAGCCACTTTGCCCGATGATATATCTAGCGAGGTTGAATGGCAGATAGAATAACAAAAAGATCGGAACTCAGTTTTGGGTTCCGATCTTTTTATTTTTATGACTATGCTTATCTACTCCTCGTTTTCGACAAGCTGTTCTCCATCAATAATAAAACGTTGGTAGTAAGATAGTAGTAGAGTAGTCATTGGCAGTGCAATAATCATTCCCACTACTCCTAGTAGTGCACCCCAAATAGATAGTGCCAATAGGATAATTGCAGGGTTTAGCCCCGTTACCTTACCCATAACACGAGGAACAATTAATGTGTCTTGTATAATTTGCACCACAAGCATTATACCTAGTGCAATAACAAACAATGCAAGAAAGCTAGTGCCCGTTTCTACGCTCATTACCACACATAGAAACGCCATTGGGACTATTCCTAGTAGCTGTAAATAGGGCACAAGGTTCAAGAAACCAATAAACAAACCTAGCGCAAAGCCAAGCGGTAGCCCCATAATCGAATAACCTATTGCAAAAAGAATACCCACAAGCAGAGCAACTAGAGCCTGCCCTCTAAAATACCTATTCATAGATGTTGACAAGTCGTTCGATATAAGCGAAACGGCTTTGCGGTAGCGAGGTGGAATGAGTTTAATCGAGCCAAGCGATATCTTTTCGTAGTCTAGCAATATGAATACCATATAAAGTAACACAACAAACGATGCTACAATACCAATTACAATATTGAATGAGCCTGCAA
>CAYJIL010000025.1:18072-21624 GCA_964370235.1 uncultured Rikenellaceae bacterium
AGTAACACAACAAACGATGCTACAATACCAATTACAATATTGAATGAGCCTGCAACTACACCCCAAATCCATGTCACAATTCGATTTATAATTTCGGTAAGATTGTAGTTGCGCAACTCTGCCATAACATTCTTGAATGTTAGATTATCTTGTAGGTAATCTTGCATCCACACTGGCATTGCGTTAGTTATATCGTTGCCTAGTAGCTTGCTGTTAACGGCATTTATTACTACCTCGATTTGGTGATTGATCGACGGAATCGATAGCATTACAAAACCCGTCAAAAAGCCAACAATGGCAAGAAGTACAATAATTATCGAAATTAATTTGTTTTTGACTCTCATTTTTACCCTAACAAACTCAACAGCTGGGTTAATGAAGTATGCTGCTAGCCACGCAATTAGGAATGGTAGAAGTGCAACTTTTACAAAATTTATGAAGTATATAATTGCAATAATTATAATGAGGGTTATCAGTAGGCGAACCACTCTGTCTAAGGTGTACAATTTTCTGCCCATGGTTTACGGTTTAGGAGGGTGTACCAAAATATTACTACAAATATATGCTTTTTTGCAATTAATCTAAAAAATGGACATTTTTTGAGAAAAAAAGTTTAATTTTGGCACTTAATAATTATAAAAGAGTTGAAAATGAAGATAGCTTATTCTCAGGTTAACTCCATAGTTGGAGCCATATCACAAAACAAAGATATTATAATTTCGCAAGTTACCCGTGCCATCGAGCAAGGGGCCGATCTTGTAGTTTTTAATGAATTTGCTATCTCGGGTTCGCCAACCTACGATCTAGTATATACAAAAGACTATTCGGAGCGTTGCTACATGGCACTTTCGGACATTGCTACTTATAGCGACAAGATTGCCATACTAATAGGTACACCATCGTCTATCGATGGCGAGCACTTCTCTTCGGCAGTTCTGCTAGAGAAAGGCGAAATTTCGGCGCACTTTAACAAAGCAATGGTAACCTCTCGTGACGAATCTGCATATTATGTAGGTATCGACTCAGAGCTATTTAGCGATAACGATGTAGATGCCGACTCGGTTGGCGAAAACATAATCGAAGTGGCAGGCAAGCGCATACTTGTTGCACTAGGCGAAGATATCGACTTTGTTCAATACCTAGAGTGCTTTACTGCTGTAAAGAAACCACACCTAATTATAAACATGACAGCTGTGCCATTCCACCACGGAGTAACGGCAGAGTGTGACAAGCGTTATGGTGCAATTGCAAAAGGTTGTGTAACGCCACTACTTGTTGTTAACTCGGCAGGTGCAAACACCGATGTAATCTTTAGTGGTGATTCAACACTTTATAGTGCAGAGGGTAGAGTAGTAGATACGCTAGCGCCATTTGTTCAGGATATGGGCGCTGTTGAGCTTGCTCCAAAACTAAAGGGTGGCAAGCGTGAATACTTTAGCCACGAAGAGCACTGCTACAAAGCAATAGAGGTGGCTCTGGCAGACTATTGCCGCAAGAGCAACATTAAGAGCGTGTGTCTAGGTTTGTCGGGCGGTATCGACTCGGCTGTGGTTACTGCTATTGCCGTAGATGTATTGGGTAAAGAGAACGTGCGAGTTGCACTTATGCCATCACAATTCTCTAGCGACCACTCTATTGCCGATGCCGAGGCTCTAGCCCAAAAGCTAGGCATACATTACGAAACACTACCTATCGAGCCAATATACAATAGCTTTATGGCAGGTCTTGAAAATACATTCAAGGGTACTGAATTTTCGCTTGCCGAAGAGAACTTGCAGGCTCGCATTCGTGGAGTCCTAGTAATGGCAATTAGTAATAAGTTTGGATGTATGCTACTAAATACATCTAACAAAAGCGAGGCAGCCATGGGTTATGGTACGCTATATGGCGACACAAATGGAGGTTTGAGCATATTGGGCGACCTATACAAATGGGAAGTTTATGCACTTGCTCGCTACATTAACCGAAACGAAGAGATAATTCCACAAAACACAATTGATAAAGCTCCATCGGCAGAACTTCGTCCGGGGCAAAAAGATTCGGATTCGCTACCAGAGTACGATGTGCTAGATAAGATTTTGTATCGTCTATTAGAGGGTGCCGAGTCTGCTAGCGATTTGCTTGCAAGTGGTGTTAATGGCGAATTACTAACACAAATTACAAAGCGTTTGCGTGATAACGAATACAAACGCTATCAGTTACCACCAGTCGTGCGCCTTTCTAAGTGTACGCTAGGCAAAGGGCGTGTTATGCCTATCGTTGGTAAGTACTAGAGCAAAATGAGAGTTGTTGAGCATATAGGAAGAGTTGTTGCCATTCATCCCAACCATGTTGAGGTTATGATGCAGCAGCAGAGTGCCTGTGCCTCGTGCCATGCCAAAGGCTACTGCAATCCTGCCGAAAAAGGGCGAGAAATTGTAGTAAAGGCAAAGCGTGAAAAAGGCGTTAGCTATGCAGAGGGCGAGAGTGTTATGCTCTTAATTTCTGAAAGTAACGGCTTTCGAGCAGTTTTTGTAACCTACCTCCTACCTGTGCTATTGTGCTTGGTTGTTTTGGTGGCTGGCTCGGTGCTAGGAATCAAAGAGTCTTATGCTGCACTTGCAACAATTGCAGTTTTAGTGATATATTTTGTTTTTTTGTTTATCTTTGCACGCAAATCGAAAGGTAAATTTGACGTAACAATAGAAAAAATAGATAATTTATGAGTGAAACATTAATATTTACCATTGCAACACTATCCATTTTGGGTGCTTTGTTTGCTTTGGTTCTATATTTTGTAGCTAACAAATTTAAGGTTTACGAAGATCCTCGCATCGATGATGTCGAAAAAATGCTCCCAAGTGCCAATTGTGGTGGTTGCGGATTTGCAGGTTGTCGACAGTTTGCACAAGAGATGGTAAATCGTGATGAGCTAGATGGCCTATATTGTTCGGTAGCGGGCAAAGAGGTCATGGGCAGTATTGCCTCTTTTTTGGGTAAGGTTGCTGCCGAGGTTGAGCCAACGGTTGCTGTGCTAAAGTGTAAGGGTAGTTGCGATGTTCGTCCAAAGAGTAACCATTACGATGGTGCTAAGAGCTGTAAAATCGCATCGGTGCTATATGCAGGCGATAGTGCATGTTCGTATGGTTGTCTAGGATTAGGCGATTGTGAGGTTGTGTGTAATTTTGGTGCTATTGCAATTAACGAGGAGACTGGGCTTGCCGAAGTTGAATCTAGCAAATGTACAGCATGTGGTGCTTGTGTTAAGGCGTGTCCAAAGGGCGTGTTAGAGATGAGAAAACGAGGTCCCAAAGAGCGTCGTATCTATGTGGCTTGTAATAATAAAGACAAGGGTGCTGCGGCTCGCAAGGCTTGTAAGAGTGCTTGTATTGGTTGTAGCAAGTGTGTTAAGACTTGTGGTTTCGAGGCAATTACAATTACTTCGTTCCTTGCATACATCGACCCTGCTAAGTGTAAGCTATGTCGTAAATGTGCATCGGAGTGTCCTACGGGTGCAATTGTAGAGATGAATTTCCCTCCAAAGAAAACCCCTGCTCCAAAACCAGATGCCCC
>CAYJIL010000025.1:21724-25968 GCA_964370235.1 uncultured Rikenellaceae bacterium
AAGAGGTTTCGCAGACAAATGCCCCAAAGGCTGACACTTCAAACGAGTAAAGATATAAGGCTAAGTTATGTTAAAACGTTTCAAGATAGGGGGAATACACCCCAAAGAAAATAAGCTCTCACGCGAGGTTGAGACTCTAGTAATGCCAACCCCCAAAAGAGTATATATACCACTATCACAACATATTGGTGCTCCTGCAACGGCTCTTGTTGCAAAAGGAGAAGAGGTTGTAGTGGGGCAAAAAATTGGCGAGCCATCGGGTTTTATCTCGGCAGCGGTTCATAGCTCAGTGGCAGGTAAAGTTGTCTCGGTAGATATGATTGCCGATGCAGCTGGCATCAAGCGTCAAATGGTAGTTATCGATACTACCGAAGACAAATTCCACGAGACTATCGACACTTCTAGCGAGCTAAAGCGTGATTGTGCGCTAGAGCCACAAGAGATTGTCGAGAAAATAAAAGAGGCAGGTATTGTAGGTATGGGAGGTGCAACTTTCCCTACACACGTTAAATTAATGCCACCTCCGGGCAAGAGTGCACAAACACTCATCGTAAATGCAGTAGAGTGTGAGCCATATCTAACTGCCGATGACCGCATCATGCGTGAGCGTGCAGACGAAATAGTTGTAGGTGTCGAAATCCTACTTAAGGCACTTTCGGCGCAAGTAGCATATATTGGTATCGAGAACAACAAACCCGAGGCTATAAGTGTAATGCAAGCGGCTGCATCTTCGAACCCAGCTATCGAGATTGTTCCTCTAAGGGTGCAATATCCACAAGGTGGCGAAAAGCAGCTAATCGATGCAGTAACATCTAAGCAACTACCATCGGGTGCTCTACCAATTGAGCTAGGTGTTGTAGTTGTAAATGTTGGTACGGCAGTTGCAATTTATGAGGCAGTTCAAAAGAACAAGCCTTTGTATGAGCGTATTGTTACGGTAACAGGTAGTGGTGCAAAGAGCCCAAAAAACCTGTTAGTAAGAGTAGGTACTCCAGTGAGCGAGGTAATTGAGTTTGCAGGAGGTATGACCGATAGTGCAGCCAAGGTTGTGGGTGGTGGTCCTATGATGGGACGTGCGATGGCTAACATCGAAGCACCAATCTCTAAAGGCTCGTCGGGTATTCTTATCATGGAAGAGAAAGAGGCTCGTCGCTCTGCCGAAACCCCTTGTATTTCGTGTGCTAAATGTGTGAGTGCTTGTCCAATGGGGCTTGAACCATACCTAATATCACCAACGGCAAAACGTCGTGCCTATGCCCAAACCGAGGCTATGGCAGTAGTAGACTGTATAGAGTGTGGTTCGTGTTCATATACTTGCCCTGCAAATATTCCACTGCTAGACTATATTCGTATAGCAAAGATGGAGGTTATGCAGATCATTCGTTCAAGAAAGTAGAAAAGAGAAATATATTATGGATAAAAAATTTGTAGTATCACCGTCGCCTCACGTGAGTTCGCCAGTTACAACTAGCAGGCTTATGCTCGATGTGATTATCGCACTTATTCCCTCGTTTATAGTTTCGACTATCTATATGGGAATATCGGTGATTACCGTTACACTTATCGCTACTGCCTCGGCTGTGGCTGCCGAATACCTTATGCAAAAATATATGCTCAAGGGTAAGAGCACAATATGTGACTATTCGGCTATCTTAACAGGTATTCTATTGGCATTCAACCTGCCACCTTCGACTCCATGGTGGATAATCATCATTGGTAGCATTGTTGCTATTGGTGTTGGTAAGCTATCTTTTGGGGGATTGGGTCGCAACTTGTTTAACCCTGCACTTGTGGGTCGTGTGTTCCTTCTAATCTCGTTCCCTGTGCAAATGACTAACTTTACAACTGGTTTCGATGCAAGTTCGGGTGCAACACCTCTAGCCTTTGTAAAAGAAGGCATCAAGAGTGGTAAGCCCCTATCCGAAATTATGCCCGAGATTAGCTATGTAGATCTATTCCTTGGTCGCACACCGGGTTCTATTGGTGAGGTTGCAGCTATTGCACTATTGTTGGGCTTTGTATACCTATTGTGGCGTAAGGTAATCACATGGCATATTCCAATTGCTATTCTAGGTACTATGGCAGTTTTTGGTGGAATGTTACACTTTATCAACCCCGATAAATATATGACACCACTTCTTCACCTAATATCGGGTGGTGCTATGCTAGGTGCTATCTTTATGGCAACCGACTATGTAACATCGCCAATGAATCATCGTGGTGCACTCATATATGGTGTTGGTATTGGTTTAATTACCATGCTTATTCGTATTTGGGGAGCATATCCAGAGGGTATCTCGTTTGCAATTCTAATTATGAATGCAGTTGTGCCACTAATTAACACAATGGTGAAACCTAAACGTTTTGGACTTAAAAGATAGAGAACTATGAAATCTACACTTGTAAATATGGTTACTGTTCTAATGCTTGTAACCCTTGTTGCCTCAACATCTGTTGGTATGGTATATCAGTTAACGGCAGGTCCTATTGCTGCGGCTACCGAGGCTAAAACACAAAATGCTATTGCAGCTGTTTTGCCCGAGTTTGAGACTCTTTCTCAGCCCAAAACCATCGAAATTGATGGTGGTGAGCTCACTGTGTATGAGGCTAGCAAAGGCAGCGAAGTGGTTGGTTGGGCAATCGAGACTTTCACAAAAGAGGGTTTTTCGGGCGAAATAAAGTTAATGGTTGGTTTTGCTGCCGATAAATCTATTAATAACGTTGCTGTTATTTCACATAACGAAACGCCGGGTCTTGGCGACAAGATTCAACCCGAGAAGAGCAACTTTAGTGTTCAGTTCCAAGGTAAAAAACCTACCGATTTCAAATTGAGTGTAAAGAAAGATGGTGGTGATGTAGACGCTATCACAGCCTCTACTATTACATCTCGTGCATATTGCGATGCTATCGAAAGAGCATACGGCGTAATTGCATCAAACTAATACGTAAGAAGATTATGAGTAAGATAAATCTACTAACAAGAGGGATAATCAAAGAGAATCCCGTCTTTGTGCTTCTGCTGGGAATGTGTCCTACGCTTGGTACTACCACCTCTGCCATTAATGGTATGAGTATGGGTATTGCAACTATGTTTGTGCTTATTATGTCTAACGTGGCAATATCGCTAATTAAGAGCTTCATTCCAGACAAAGTGCGTATTCCTGCATTTATTGTAGTAATTGCATCGTTCGTAACAATTGTTCAGCTATGTATGCAGGCATATTTGCCAGCTTTGTATGAGACACTAGGTGTGTTCATACCGCTTATCGTGGTAAACTGTATTATCCTAGGTCGTGCCGAGGCATTTGCATCGAAGAGCAATCCACTAGATGCTGCCCTTGATGGTATTGGTATAGGTTTGGGTTTCATTCTTGCCCTTACACTGCTTGGTGCTGCTCGTGAACTGCTAGGTAGCTATTCAATTTTTGGCTTTAAGCTAATCGAGGGTGATGGTATGCTTGCCTTTGTGCTTGCGCCGGGAGCGTTCCTTGCGCTAGGTTATCTACTAGTGCTATTCAACAAATTTTCAAAATCTAAAGCGTAGATATTATGGAGTATATAGTAATTATTATAGGTGCTATCTTTGTTAACAACATAGTACTATCGCAGTTTTTGGGTATTTGTCCTTTCTTGGGTGTATCTAACAACGTCTCTACTTCGCTAGGTATGGGTGGCGCAGTAACTTTTGTAATGACAATTGCTGCTATTGTGGCATACCTTATACAATACTACGTTCTAGTTCCGCTAGAGATTGAGTATATGCAAACTATTGTCTTTATCTTGGTTATTGCATCGCTAGTGCAAATGGTAGAGATTATGCTAAAGAAACTTAGTCCATCTCTATATCAGGCGCTAGGTATCTTCCTACCCCTAATTACAACTAACTGTGCAGTGCTTGGTGTTGCAATTCTTTTGGTACAAAAAGAGTTTACGCTACTACAAAGTGTTGTGTATGCAATAGCTTCGGCAGTGGGCTTTACGCTTGCTATGGTGTTGTTTGCTGGTCTTCGTGCCAAAATAGAGCATGTCGATATTCCTGCTGCAATGAAAGGTATTCCAATCGCTCTTATTACTGCTAGTATTCTAGCTATGGCGTTCATGGGATTCTCGGGCTTGGTGTAGTCGAGGTTAATAAAGCAAAAATATATAGGGTGTTTCGATTTTGGTCGAAACACCCTATGTGTTTTTATATAGTATGACTTATAATCTTCCCAAAACTGAGTTTAGATCTGTTTTTGCGGAGT
>CAYJIL010000026.1:0-25651 GCA_964370235.1 uncultured Rikenellaceae bacterium
GAGGTAGTAAAGTGTACTACCGATGACCTACACTGCCGTAAGAGAGGTGATAAACTGAATTGCCGCTAACCATTATTGCCGTGAGGGAGATCATAAAGTATATTACTTAATGACCATAAATACTTTACCCAAAAAAAATAACCATTTTCTTTGTTATTTTTCATTTTTTCACTATCTTTGCGCCTTGAATTGTGGAGTCAGCTCATGCTGTCCCACCTCAATATAATGTCTAACAAGCTAATTTATTAAAAGTTATGAGCGAAACAAACGAAAAGGTACTCAATGCCTCTGTTTCAAACGATACATTCGATTGGAACTCATTTGAGAACGATCTAGGCCTTTATGGTGCAGATTCAAAAGAAAACATCTCTTCTAAGTATGACGAAACACTATCTAATATCCAGAGTGGTGAGGTATTAGAGGGTACAGTTATCGCAGTTAGCAAGCGTGAGGTTATCGTGAACATTGGTTACAAGTCAGAGGGTGTTATCCCAGTAAGCGAGTTCCGTTACAACCCAGAGCTAGCGGTAGGCGAGAAAGTAGAAGTTTATGTTGAGAGCGCAGAAGACAAGCGTGGTCAGCTAATCCTATCACACAAAAAAGCACGTCAGCTACGTTCTTGGGATCGTGTTAACGAGTCTTTGGAGAAGGACGAAGTTATCAAAGGTTTCATCAAGTGTCGTACGAAGGGTGGTATGATCGTAGACGTATTCGGTATCGAGGCATTCCTTCCAGGTTCACAAATTGACGTTAAGCCAATTCGTGACTACGATATCTACGTTAACAAAACTATGGAGTTCAAAGTTGTTAAAATCAACCCTGAGTTCCGTAACGTTGTTGTATCTCACAAAGCTCTTATCGAGGCTGAACTTGAGCAGCAGAAGAAAGATATTATCTCTAAGCTTGAGAAAGGTCAAGTTCTTGAGGGTACAGTTAAGAACATCACATCATACGGTGTATTCATCGACCTTGGTGGCGTAGATGGTCTTGTACACATCACAGACCTATCATGGGGTCGTGTAAACCGTCCAGACGAGATCGTAACTCTAGATCAGAAGCTGAACGTTGTTATTCTTGACTTTGATGATGCTAAGAAGCGTATCGCTCTAGGTCTTAAGCAACTTACTGCTCACCCATGGGATGCACTAAACGCAGACCTTAAAGTAGGTGACAAAGTAACTGGCCGTGTAGTTGTAATGGCTGATTACGGTGCATTCATCGAGATTGCTCCAGGTGTAGAGGGTCTTATCCACGTAAGCGAAATGTCTTGGTCGCAGCACCTACGTTCTGCTCAGGACTTCATGAAGGTAGGCGATACAGTTGAGGCTGTTATCCTAACTCTTGATCGTGACGAGAGAAAAATGTCTCTTGGTGTTAAGCAACTTTCTTCTGATCCATGGGAGAACATCGAGACTAAATATCCAGTAGGTTCTCGCCACACAGCTAAGGTTCGTAACTTCACTAACTTTGGTGTGTTTGTAGAGGTTGAAGAGGGTGTAGATGGTCTTATCCACATCTCAGACCTATCTTGGACTAAGAAAATTAAGCACCCATCTGAGTTCACTGCTAAAGGTGCAGAGATCGAGGTTATCGTTAACGATATCGACAAAGAGAATCGTCGTCTAAGCCTAGGTCACAAGCAACTTGAGGAGAACCCATGGGATGTATTCGAAACTATCTTCACAGTAGATTCTATCCACGAAGGTACTGTATCTGAGGTTAACGATAAGGGTGTTGTTATGACACTTTCTCACGGTGTTGAAGGTTTTGTTCCTGCTAAAGGTGCAATCAAGACTGACGGTACGCCACTTGCAATGGGTGACAAACTAGAGGTTCGTGTAACTGAGTTCGTTAAGGGTACTAAGCGTATCACACTTTCTACAAACCTAACTCCTGCTGAGCCAAGTGCAAAGAAGAGCTACGATGGTGAGAAAAAAGGTGGTAACCAATCTTCTACTCAGAGCGAAGTTAAGAAGCTAAACTCTTCTATGGAGAAAACTACTCTAGGTGATATCTCTGGTCTTGCAGAGCTAAAAGCTCAACTAGAGAGCGCAGAGTAATCTCTGATAAAATAAAAGATATGACATTCGGGATTCGGACGTTGGGCACAGTCTCAGCTACTCCTCTCCTGGGAAAACATACCTCTGCTCATGTGCTTAACGCACATGAGCAGTTCTATTTAATAGATGCTGGTGAAGGAGTACAAAGCCAGCTTGTTAGGTATGGTATTTCTCCCATGAAGATAAATCATATATTTATTACACATTGCCATGGAGACCATGTATATGGGCTCTTTGGTCTTTTGTCTACTATGTCGCTAATGGGGCGTAAGATGCACCTCGATATATATGCTCCAGAGCCAATAGAGCAAATAATGGAGTTTCATCGCACCTTTTTCGACAAGAAACTATCCTATCCTATTACAGTGCATGTGTTAAAGAACGACACATCACACATGATTTATGAAAATAGGGTTATGACAGTAACGACAGTTCCTCTAAAGCACAAAGTACCAACAGTTGGTTTTATCTTTAGAGAAAAAGAGCCAGCGTTAAATGTCGATAAAGAGGCAATTACCAAGCATTCGCTTACCATTGCCGAGATAGCTACTGCAAAACGTGGCGAAGATATTTATCGCCAAGATCAAGTAATCTCTTTTAACGAAATTACCTACCGTCCATACTGTGCACGAAGCATAGCTTTTATATCGGACACATCGCTTTCGAAGTGGGTAATCGATGCTGTTAAGGGGGTTGATTTATTATACCACGAGGCAACTTTCTTGAAGGAAGATAGAGGGCTTGCCGTTTCGACAGGCCATTCAACGACACACGATGCAGCTACTGTGGCACGAGAGGCTGGGGTAGGGCGTTTGGTGTTGGGGCATTTTTCGCCTAGATATAAAGGTGGTGAAAAGCAATTCGAAGACCAAGCAAAAGAGTTATTTGCCAATTGCATTGCTTCTGTTGAGGGTGAGTTTTACTCTGTAAAAGCTCAACGAAAATAATATATAATATTTGTTTGCCCTCGTTGGCATATTTTAACCTTAATATACTGTTTTAAGATAAGCAGTATATTAAGGTTTTTTATGTTAAGAAAAGTGCATATTTTGTGTTTTTTGCTTGTATTATGTAGTTTGGTTTGCTATATTTGCATGAATTTAATACTAAAACAAGCTTAAATATGAAGAAAATCATTACTTCGATTGCGATGGCTGCCATGCTTGCTGGCTGTAATTCGGCTGGTACTAGTACAGGGGCTTCGCAAAACCCTATTTGGAACGAGAGCTACCCCGGTGTATGGGTGAGTGAACTTGGCAATCCCGAACAATTCAATTTGCTTAACGCAACATCTATTGCTCCACGTGGCGACTTGCTTAACAAGCGTCCTCAGGCTAGCTTCCCGCTAGATAAGAGCGATATTAAGTACACTACCAAAAATGGTAAAACATTTATAACCCTACCAGTTGAGGCCGATGAGCAAATATATGGGCTAGGGCTCAACTTCAAGGCAATTAACCAGCGAGGTGCAATCAAGCGACTTCATATGGACCACTATGGCGACTCTGACAATGGCCGTACACACGCACCTGTGCCGTTTTTTGTCTCGACAAAGGGTTATGGTATGCTTATAAATAGTGCAAGATATATTGATATTTGGGTAACATCTGCTGTGAGAACCGATAGTGAAAATCCGCCCGTTGCTACCGATCGCACCACCGACCCACATTGGAATCCACAACCATATTCAGACAATATCGAGATATTGATCCCTGCCGAAGGTGCCGAAGTTATAATGTTTAGCGGCGAAAACCTTATGGACGTAGTATCTAAGTATAACCTATATACGGGTGGTGGTTTCATTCCTCCTAAGTGGGGCTTGGGTTTTTGGCATCGCACTCCAACTGCTTTTGATGAGCAGGATGTGAGAGACGAAGTTGCTGGTTTTGAGCAAAAAGATTTCCCACTTGATGTTATTGGGCTAGAACCAGGCTGGCACTCATACGCCTACCCATGCTCTTTTGAGTGGGATGGTAAGCGTTTCCCAAATGCCAAGGAGTTTGTGGACGAAATGTCTGATCGTGATATAAAGCTAAACTTGTGGATGAATCCATACCTTTCTGAGGGTAGTTCGCTACACAAGCCAATGGAGGAGTATGTTGGCTCACACACTGTTTGGTGTGGAACTGTGCCCGATTATACTATGGAGGGTGCTCGCAAGCTATTCTCAGACCACATTACAGAGCACCAGCTAGATTATGGTGTGAGTGGTTATAAGATTGACGAAGTTGATGGTTTTGATGTTTGGTTGTGGCCAGATGTCGCTCAGTTCCCATCGGGGCTAGATGGTGAGCAAATGCGCTCGACCTATGGTAACTTGGTTATGAAGACAATTAACGATGCCTACAAAGCAAAGAATACACGCACCTATGGTATGGTGAGAGCAGCAAATGCAGGTTCATCGTCTCTACCGTTTGTGCTGTATAACGATAATTATTCGCACCAAGACTTTATTACGGCTATCTCGTCGGCAAGTTTTGTGGGTGTGCAGTGGACACCCGAAGTGCGTGCATCGAATAGCTCGGAGGAGTGGTTGCGCCGTATGCAAACCACTTGTTTCTCGCCTCTAGCACTCATTAATGCTTGGGCAAGTGGCACAAAGCCATGGTCGTTCCCCGATGTGTATGAGCAGTGTCAAGATGTGGCTAAACTGCGCATGAGATTGCTTCCATACCTATACTCAACGTTTGCTCAATACTACTTTGAGGGTAAACCAGCCTTTCGTGCGATGAACCTTGTCGAGGGTTATAGTAGCGAGGTTAAAAAGATTAAGGGCGAACTAGACGGAACCGATAATCCATACGTAATGGCTACATATCACGAGGTTAAGGATCAGTATATGATGGGCGACAATATTCTAGTTGCACCAGTTTTTGCGGGCGAAACAGGTCGTGAAGTGGTACTTCCAAAGGGTAAGTGGTATGATTTCTATACAGGTAAACTAGTGGGCGATGGCGAGGTAATTAGCATTGAAACAACGCTAGATCAAATTCCTTTGTTTGTGCGTGATGGTGGAATTGTGCCAATGATTCCCGAGATTAATAGCACAGCTCAATGGACTGACGGCCAGCCGCTAGAGGTGCGCATTTATGGCCAGAAGCCGGGTACATTTGCTATGTATGACGACGATGGCGATAGCTTTGACTATGAATCGGGCGAATACACCATCAAAGAGCTATCAACCGACAAGAGCGTAAAAGACACTCACACAGGTGGCGAGTGGAGCTATGAGCAAATTAACTGGGTTCAGATGTAATATATATTATTAATACCATTATAAAGAGATCGTGTTTGGGTGTCACACACCCAAACACGATCTCTTACTTTATATAGCCCTTTATTATAAACTGAACTAATAATTGCATATTTCCTAAAATAATAATTATATATCCTATTCTTGTAAATTGCTATCAAATAATTGCTATACTTTTGTAAAAACTTTATAAATATAATTAAAACTAACTGTTATGAATGAAATTGTTTGCAATTGGACGTATCCTAGTGATAGTTCATCGTTGGCGTGGGACCCAGCATTTATCTTGTTTGTCTACCTTGTCGTTGGTTATTTGATAGCCGAACTAGTGTGTAAGCTAGGTGGATTTTCTAGCCTTAAAACATTGTCGAAAAGAGAGAGATGGGGTAGGATTCTTGGTATTATTGTGGGTGTCGGGCTTTTGGGCTCGTGTGTAGGAAAGACTGTATGTTATATTAGCCCTGGTACTCTACCTATGATTACAAAACTTACATCATTTGGTATTGCATGGATGATACCTATGATATATGTTGCCGAGATTATCTCTGCTGCTTGTTTGTTTAGCAAGAAATTTTACAAACTAGGAATTTGGCTAGCAGCTTGTACAACAACGGGTGCTGCCGTTGCACACATGCCTCTTATGGCTGATGGTCCATATTGGGCGGTTGCATCTGGTGGTCTATTGATGATTTGCTTTCTTTCGGCATTGCTTTATGCTCCAGAAATGTTCCCTACTCAGATTGGAAAACTATTTGGCATCAACTATACATTGCCAAAAGAGTAACTATATATTATGTGAGTAGTTTGTATAAAAATAGGTTATATTACTACTTTGAAAGGTCTTGTGTCTTGGCGCAAGGCCTTTCGTCTTTTATAATTAATTGCAAATAGGAGTCTGTTATCTCGATTTTGTAAATCGATCTCTTGTTTTGATAAATGTGCTATATGAAATAGCCATACCTTTGCAAAAAAAAAGAATTATCAAGATGAATAGAAAAAAATTAGCCTTCTCAGTATGCACTAGCCTAGTGGTGGTCTCTTGTGGCTCATCGCCCAAAGAGACCCAACCAAACATCCTGCTTATTGTGATGGATGATATGGGGTATTCTGATATTGAGCCTTATGGTGGCGAAATTCGTACACCGAATATATCTGAGCTTTCGCAGCAAGGTACACAATACACACGTTTTCATGCCTCGTCTATGAGTGCTCCTACACGAGCAATGTTGCTCACGGGTGTAGATAACCACCTAAATGGTTTTGGTGCAATGCCTCCTATGGCTGGCGCTAATCAATATATGCAAAAAGGTTACGAAGGTTCCCTTAACGATAATGTAGTGACTATTGGTCAAATCCTTCAGCAGCATGGCTACTTTACCTTTACAGCAGGCAAGTGGCACATGGGGCACCACCCAGGTTCGCTTGCTGGGGATAGAGGTTTTGACAAAAGCTTTGTGTTAATGGCAGGAGGTACATCGCATTTTGATAATACTTATGCTATGTGCGAGTATGATACCCCCGTAACATATTATTGCCAAGACGATGTTAGGCTCGATAAATTACCTCGTGATTTTTACTCTACAACTCACTATACCGACAAAGTTATCGAATATTTAGACACATGCCCCAAAGACCAACCATTTATGGGATATATGGCTTTAACAGCTCCTCACGACCCCTTGCATATTATAGAGGAGTGGGCAGATAAATATGCTGGAGTGTATGACAAAGGTTATGACGAGGTGCGAAAATCTCGCCACGATAGGTTAAAAGAGTTGGGTGTAATTCCTTCCTCGACACCATACTATCCCATTGAGAGTGGGCAGTGGGACGATCTTTCGCAGCAGCAAAAACGTGAACAGGCTCGCAAAATGGAGATATATGCCGCAATGGTTGAGTATGCCGATTATAGCATTGGTCGTGTAATTAATCATCTAAAAGCGATAGGGCGATATGATAATACACTTATTATATTTATGTCGGATAATGGCTCTAACCCCAAAGAACCACACTTCTATCCGGGCAATTCAAAAGAGCAAATTGCAACAACATATAATAATAGCCTCGAAAACTATGGTAACAAAGACTCGTTCATATCGCTAGGTAAAGCGTGGGCCGAGGTGACTAGTACACCATATTCAAATTACAAAATGATGATGTCCGAGGGTGGAATGTGTACCCCAATGATTATAGCTGGGGGCGATTTTGCAAAAGGCAAACTCGACACCCAGAGCCTTTTGCACGTAAGCGATATTGTGCCCACTATCTTATCACACGTGGGGGTTGGTTATGAGTACAAAGGCCGAGAGTTAGCTCCATTGTATGGCAAAAAAATAGAACCAAACGGCTCTTCACGCAATAGTAACGATGCTTTGTGTTTTGAAATGATTGAGGATAAGGCGATTATTAAAGGCGATTGGAAGGCGTACCAGCGTAGCAAATTTAACGCTGGCGATAGCAAAACATGGTTTCTTTATAATCTCAAGGATGATATTGCCGAAAAGGTAGACCTAGCTGCAAAGCACCCTAGGCTACTAGATTCTTTGGTAGAGCAGTGGTGCGATTATGCAAGCTCTGTGGGGTATATAGAATTTGATGGAAAGATGCTCAACCAAAGCCTTAGCCCACAAGAGTATTATGGTTATGATCCCAAAAATAAACAAGAGTAGCTAGTTGGGAGAGTTGATTTTAAAATATATTTTACGGAACTCAGAGGGGTTCTCTCCTACATTTTGCTTAAAGAACTGTGTGAAATTGGATTGATCCCCAAAGTTTAGCATAAAGGCTATCTGTTGTGCCGATAGAGTAGTGGTAAGCAGCAAACGTTTTGCCGTTGCTACTAAATAGTTAATAAGTATCTGCTTTGGGCTTAGCCCTGTGCCTTTTTTTACAACTTCGAACAGGTGTCGTGACGATATTCCTAGCTCGGCAGCATATACTTTAATGTTGCGCTCTTTTGTGTGTAATCTATCACACAAATCTCGAAACCTATTTACGTAGTGGCTAACATCGTTATCTCTGCCCGTAACCACCGCTGGGCTACTGTTTGCAATGGCCTCGTAACGCTCTAGTAAAAAACCAACGGTTAGGCTGACTAGATAGCGGTTGCGATTGGTGTGGTTGGGGTTTTTGCATAGCGATATGATTTTGTGTAGTGTTATATTTGATGCTTTAAGAGTTGATGCTTTGCATAGTTCGGGTGCATTATGGCGATAGAGTGTTTCGAGAACACTTTTCTCTAATATGTGATGAATTAGCGAGAAGAATTCAAAGGTATAGCTAACGACTGTAAGTTGCACGTCATCGCTAAATTGCTCAAAATATAGATGATGTGAGCGCCTAATTACTATGTTTATGCCCGAGCGTAGTGTGTGCCTGCTATTATTAAGCATAATAGTGCTTCGTCCCTTTGTGCATAGTACTATGCTTATCTCTTGGGGGAATATGCTCATACCTTGCAGCGAGTCCGATTGGTAGTGTGTGACACTAAAGCTAGGAGTGTCGCTATAAATATTTCTAATCTCGTTATTCATAGTATTTTGGTTTTAATTACAAATGTATGAATATCTTTTTATAATCAATACTTACTTCTTGTTTTAACATATATATATCCTGTTTTAGTAAATTACTTATGGTTTTAGGAGCTATCTTTGTCCTATGAATGATTACAAAATATAGAATGAAATTTATTACACAATTGCTGATTGTTTCGGCATTTTTTTCTCTCTGCATCTTAGGTGATGCAAAAGCTCAAAATATTCAATTATACTACGATATGGGGAGCTTGACGGGTAAAGAATCTTTGCAAGAGCACCCCTCTGTGCGTGCTACATTTGAGCTTTTTAAGCCCGATAAATATGGAAGTACGTTTGTTTTGGTTGATGCTAATATGATGGAAACGGGTACTAATCAAGCGTTCTTAGAGGTGGTTCGTTCGCTCAGGTTTTGGGACTCTCCGCTTCATATACATCTTGAATATAACGGCGGTTTGGCAGCCAATCACCCAATTCCTCATATGGGTTATTTGGGTTTGAGCTATCTGTTCACCAATCCCGAACACTCAAAATCGCTTTCGCTTGCTGCCTCGTACAAATATATTCATCAAGGAGCTATACAAAATTCGTTTCAGTTGGCAGCATATTGGAATCTAAATTACAGTGATAACCTATTTACGCTTATGGGTTTTGCAAAATATTGGCGAGAGGAACGTGGCTATGCACAAGATATGATGCTATTCTCAAATCAATTTTGGATGAACCTTAATGCATTTGATCGAGTGTCGGATGATTTTAAATTTAGTGTTGGCGGTAAATTAGAGCTTGCCCATAATCACTATGGCGATGGCTTTGCTTGTGTACCACTAGTGGGTGTAAAGTGGAGTTTTTAATATTTGATTTTAATCATAAATATAATATATATGAAAAAATTACTAATCGCACTAGCATTTATTGCTTGTAGCACAGCTGTTTTGGCACAGCAAACAATTAATACTCCCATAGAGGAGCAAACGGCTCAAACACGTGGGTTGATTGAGCGTAACCACGAGTTTCGCAAAGAGATTATAAAACTTGCCGACAATGTTTACACTGCATCGGGTTATGATGCTTCGAATATTTCGATGATAATTGGCACCGATGGAGTAGTGCTAATTGATGCAGGTAAGATGGCCGATATATCGAAAAAGGTATATCAAGAGTTTCGTAAGATAACCGATAAACCAATCAAAGGCATTATCTTAACTCATGGTCATGGCGACCATACAATGGGGCTACCAGCATTCTTGGCAGATAGTAAGCCACAAATTTGGGCTGCCGAGAGCTTTGGGCGAGAGAACGAGTTTCCGACAGCAGCAGGTTTTGTTAACCCTCGTGGTCACAGACAAAATGGCATGACACTTGCACCCGATGTGAGAATTAATAATGGCGTAGCACCACTTGTTTACCCCGGTGGTGAATATGTTGGTGGCAAAGAGCAGATGCAAAAAGCTAAGTCGCAGTATATTCCGTTTGATCGTTCGGTAATAACAAACTTTGTTAGCGAGCCCAAGCAAACTATTACCATTGCGGGCATAACGCTAGAGCTAGAGCGCACCTATGGCGAAACAAACGACCACTTGCTTATATACT
This sequence comes from uncultured Rikenellaceae bacterium, assembly GCA_964370235.1. Taxonomy (GTDB): domain Bacteria; phylum Bacteroidota; class Bacteroidia; order Bacteroidales; family Rikenellaceae; genus CAYJIL01. The sequence goes on from CAYJIL010000026.1 coordinate 10,440, forward strand.
ACCCCGAAAAGGAGATCATCTTCCCGGGCGATCAGTTCTACAAATCGTTCCCCAACCTATATGCCATTAGGGGGACAGAATATCGTGATGTAAAACAGTGGATCGAGGCTCTTGATACCATTATTAGCTACAAGGCACAAGCGATAGCGCAGGGGCACACTCGCCCGATTGTTGGCAAAGAGCAGGTGCGTGAGGCACTAACGGCTATGAGAGATGCTATTGAATATACGTTTGAAAAAACCATTGAGGGAATGAATAAGGGCTTAACGCCCGATGAGCTAGTTGAGTATGCAAAACTACCCGAGCCACTTGCTTCTCACCCCAACCTAGTGGAGTATTATGGCCGTCAAGAGTGGGCTATTCGCAATATCTTTAATGGCTATTTGGGCTGGTTTGATGGTAATGCAACTACGCTTTGCCCACTATCGCCCAAGCAAGAGGCGCAGCGTTTTGCAGCACTTGTGGGCGGAGAGAAAAAACTAGAGCTTGCTGCTCGCAAAGCACTAAAAGATGGCGATTACCAGTGGTGTGCACAGCTAGTTGACAGACTTTTGGCACTCGATCCTAGCAATAAAGAGTATATGCTTATAAAGGCAGATGCACTAAATGGCCTAGCCGACAATATGCAAACGGCCACAGGCCGCAACTACTATAACACGGTGGCTAATGAGTTGAGAGCTAATTAAGTCATTGTTTGATATACTAACTAGGGAGCACCGATTTTAATCGGTGCTCCCTAGTTTTTTGTAAGAATATGTATAAAAAATACCGTTTAATCTATAGCCTCTTTTATCGAAAGAGCAATGCGCTTGCGTGCCATGTCAACCTCTAGCACCTTAACCTTTACGTGCTCGCCCAGAGCAATTGCTTCGGCAGGGTCTTTTATAAAACGGTTGGCTATGTGCGATATGTGCACGAGCCCTTGCTCCTTAATTCCAATATTGACAAACGCTCCAAATGCCGTTAGGTTGGTTACTATGCCATTGAGCACCATTCCCGAAGATAGATCCTCTATCTTTTTTATGTTTTGGTCGAACGATAACACCTTGACACTTTGGCGTGGGTCGAGCCCCGGTTTATCTAGCTCTTCGATAATGTCCTTGAGAGTAGGCATTCCCACCTTTTCGCTCATATATTTGCTCAAATCTATCTTGTCTCTTTGCTCTTTGGATGCCATAAGCTGAGCCACTGTGCAGCCGCTATCCTTTGCCATTTTCTCGACAATATGGTATGATTCGGGGTGCACAGCACTACCATCTAGTGGATTATCGGCATTGGTAATGCGAAGGAATCCTGCGCACTGCTCATACCTTTTTGCACCTAGCCCTGCTACACTAAGTAGTTGTTTGCGAGAGCTAAAGTTGCCATTTGCTTGTCTAAACTCAACTATCGATTCGGCAATTTTTGCGCTAATGCCCGAAACATAAGTCATTAAGTGCTTTGATGCCGTGTTTAGGTTTACTCCCACTCTGTTTACACAACTTTCTACCACCTGATCAAGCGAGCTCTTTAGGTTTGATTGGTCGACATCGTGTTGGTATTGCCCCACACCAATGCTGCGAGGCTCTATCTTTACTAGCTCAGACAGAGGATCCATAAGCCTACGACCAATCGAGATAGCACCCCTAACAGTTACATCATAGCTAGGGAACTCCTCTCTAGCTATCTTTGATGCCGAATATACCGATGCGCCATCTTCGCTAACCGAAAATACCGTAATATCTCTTGAGAATCGAATGCTCTTTATAAACTCTTCGCTCTCTCGTCCGGCAGTTTTATCGCCAATGGCAATAGCCTCTATCTTGTATGCCTCGACAAGTTGCGATATTTTGGTTTGTGCCTCGCTCCACTTTCCAACAGGAGGGTGGGGGTATATTGTCTCGTTATGTAAAAGATTGCCATTTGCATCTAGGCATACTACCTTGCAACCTGTCCTAAAACCGGGGTCGATGGCTAGTGTGCGTTTGCCACCTAGCGGAGCAGCTAGTAGCAATTGTCGCAAATTCTTTGCAAAGATGGCAATTGCTTGGTTGTCGGCCTGCTCCTTTGCTAGAGCCATTGTCTCGTTTGCAATTGATGGGCGAAGTAGCCTTTTATAACCATCCTCGATTGCCTCCTCTAGGTGTATTCTACACTCGCTCTGTCCATAGACTTTGTCTCGCTTTATCCTTTCTATAATGCGCTCATCGTCTACCTCTAGCTTTATCTTTAGAAAGCCATCTTTTTCGCCACGTAGCAGTGCCAAAATGCGGTGTGATGAGCATCTGTTGAGCGATGTCGAAAAGTCAAAATAGTCTCGATATTTGTCGCCCTCGCTCTCTTTTCCTTTAACCACCTTTGCCGTAATTTGGCTATAACCACCAAACTCTCGGCGTGCTGAGGCTCTTGCTCGCTCGTCGGTAGAGATTATCTCGGCAACAATATCTTTTGCCCCCATAAGTGCCTCTTCATGGCTTTTTACCTTGTCGTTAAGCGATGCCTTAATTGCCAAGTCTAGTGTGCCCCTTTTTTGTGCAAGTAGCACTAGTGCTAGTGGCTCTAGCCCCTTTGCTCTTGCTGCCGCTGCCTTGGTGTTGTGTTTGGGCTTATATGGCAAGTATATATCTTCGAGCAGGGCTGCATCGCAGCAATCATCTATCCTCTTGCGTAGCTCGTCGCTCATTGCTCCCTGCTGTGTTATGGTAGCAACTATTGTCTCTTTTCGCTTTTGTAGGGTGCGATATTTTGTTAGCAAATTAATTGTGCTTTCGATTAGCGTTTCGCCCATGTCGGCAGTTGCCTCTTTGCGGTATCGGCTAATGAACGGAATGGTTGCACCGTCTACTTCGTATAGGCGAATGACAGCTGCAACGTGCTGTGGGTTTAATTGTAGCTGTGTGGCTATTAGCTTTATAATATCCATAATAATTACTATCTTTGAGAAGTTTTTAAGCCCAAATAGTGTGGCTTATCATTTATATAATAATCTCTTTTTGAGTTTGTTATAACCATTTAATAGTTGATTATGTCAAGACGTAAAGGAGAATCATTCTCCAAAGATTATATTTATGATGCGATTTTGCAACTCTTTACCACAAATAAAGACCAGCTTTTTAATTATAAGCAAATCGTATCGATGTTGGGCATTGGCTCAAATCGCAAGCTAAAGGGGGCATTTGACACTGCACTTTTTAAGTTACTTCAGACTGGTGCTATCGAAGAAATTGGCCGTGGTAAGTACCACTACCGCCACATCGAAACAGTAAATTCGGTGGGCGAGGTGGTTGCTATGAACGGTTCGGTTGGCTTTGTTAAGGTAGATGGCATGGACGAAGACGTAATTGTCTTTCGTGAGAATATGGAAAAGGTGCTTGTGGGCGACAAGGTCGAGCTTTCGATTTATGCCTCTATTCGCCGTGAAGGGCGTATGGAGGGTGTCGTCAACAACATTGTAGAGCGTACAAATCGCAAGTATGTGGGTGTTGCCCAAATAACACGCTCTAGTGCCTTTGTGTGTTCAGATAGCCGTAATATGCCATACGACATATACATTCCGTCTAATAAACTAGGCAGTGTTGTCGATGGCGACAAGGTGCTGTGCCGAGTTACTAGCTGGGGCGAAGACGACAAGAACCCAACGGGCGAAATTATTGATATTCTGGGTAAAGAGGGCGATAACGACACCGAGATGCACGCTATTCTTGCCGAATATGACTTGCCATACCATTTCCCCGAGTCTGTTTCGGCAGCAGCCGAGCATATCTCTAGCGAGATAACATCACATGACGAGGCTACTCGCCGTGACTTTAGAGATATTACAACCTTTACCATCGACCCCAAAGACGCAAAAGACTTTGACGATGCACTATCGGTGCGTAAGGTTGGCGATGAGTGGGAGGTTGGTGTTCACATTGCCGATGTAACTCGATATGTCTTGCCCGGTGATACGGTAGATAAAGAGGCTGTGCAACGTGCAACATCGGTATATCTAGTCGATAGAACAATACCTATGCTACCCGAGAGACTATCTAACGGGCTGTGTTCGCTGCGTCCAAATGAAACAAAGCTGTGCTTTTCGGCAGTATTCACACTAGATAGCGAGGCTAATGTTACTAGCGAGTGGATTGGTCGCACGATCATACACTCCGATAGACGATTTACATATGAAGAGGCACAAGAGGTAATCGAAACTGGCGAGGGCGACTTTGCTAGCGAGATTCTAACGCTTAATGACTTGGCAAAAAAGATACGTGAACAAAGATTTAAAAGTGGCTCAATAGCATTCGATAGAGACGAGGTTAAGTTTGTGCTAGATGAGAAGGGACGCCCTACGGGTGTTTACTTTAAGCAGCACAAAGAGTCGAACCACCTTATCGAAGAGTTTATGCTACTTGCCAACAAGAAAGTGGCCGAATTTATAGCAAAAAAATCGGGTCGTCGCAAGGCTCCTACCTTTGTATATCGTATTCACGATAAGCCAAGTACCGAGAAGTTTGGCGATTTTTGTTCGTTTATTGCTAAGTTTGGATATAACCTTAATGCAAAGAGCGACAAAGGTATAGCAAAGCAAATTAACAAACTGCTAGCCGATATTAAAGGCAAGAATGTCGAAAATTTGTTCTCGACACTAGCAATTAGAACCATGGCAAAGGCGGTGTATTCGACACACAATATTGGCCACTATGGTTTGGCATTCGACCACTATTCGCACTTTACTTCGCCAATACGCCGTTATCCCGATATGATGGTGCATCGTCTGTTGCAGCACTATCTCGATGGTGGCAAGAGCGTAAATCAAGACGAGTACGAGGATATGTGTGAGCACTCTTCGGCAATGGAGATACGTGCCTCGGAGGCCGAGCGAGCGAGCATCAAATACAAGATGGTCGAGTATATGGCAGAGCGATTGGGGCAGGAGTTTGTAGGTTCTATTTCGGGGGTAACCGAGTGGGGTGTTTATGTAACGCTAGATGACTCAAATATTGAGGGTATGGTGGCACTTCGTGACATGAAAGACGACTATTACGACTTTGACGAGAAAAACTACCGAGTAATTGGGCAGCGTAGGCGCAAGATCATAACTTTGGGAGACAAAGTTAGGGTGTCGGTATTGCGCACCGACCTAAAGCGTAAGCAGCTTGATTTTGAATTGATTTCGTTAATCGATTTTGATAGTGGGCATGAGCAAAGGTTAATCGAAGAACCTAAAAAACGAAAAAAAGGTAGACGCTAAGTTAGGTTTATCGTTAAAATTACATATATTTGTGGTCTGAATTTATGGCCACCGGTGTGGTCATAATATATTGAAAGAGTATAATTATCATGAGATTACCAAGTAAATTAAATGTGCTGCTTCTTGGAAGCGGAGGTCGTGAATGTGCATTTGCATGGAAAATCGCACAGAGCGATCGTCTAGCAAAACTATTTATAGCGCCCGGTAATGCAGGGACAGCAGCCTATGGTATAAATGTAGATATTGCGTTGTCTAACTTTGCGGGTATCAAGCAGTTTGTTCTTACAAACAACATCAATCTTGTTGTTGTAGGTCCCGAGGATCCCCTAGTTAAGGGTATTCACGATTTCTTTGCAGGAGATTCAGAGATTAGATATATACCCGTAGTTGGTCCATCGGCAGAGGGAGCAAAACTAGAGGGTAGCAAGGACTTTGCTAAGGCATTCATGCTAAAGCACGGCGTTGCAACTGCAAAGTACATGACTGTAAATAGTGCCTCAATAGAGGAGGGTGTCGAGTTCCTAAAGACTCTAAAGCCACCTTATGTGCTAAAGGCAGATGGTTTGGCAGCAGGTAAAGGCGTTCTTATTATTGACGATTACACCGAGGCTTGTGATGAGCTACGTGCTATGATTGATGGTAAGTTTGGAGCAGCTAGCCACCGAGTAGTTATTGAGGAGTTCCTTTCGGGTATCGAGATGTCGCTATTTGTTGCAACTGATGGTAAGAACTATACAATTCTGCCAGAGGCTAAAGACTATAAGCGTATTGGCGAGGGTGACACAGGTCTTAATACTGGTGGTATGGGTGCTGTTTCGCCAGTTGTATTTGCCGATGAGGCATTTATGGCTAAGGTCGAGGAGAAGGTTGTTCGCCCAACTATTGCTGGTCTAAAGGCAGATAATATTACATATAATGGCTTTGTCTTTATAGGTCTAATGAACGTTGATGGTGAGCCTTACGTTATTGAGTATAACGTTCGTATGGGTGATCCAGAGACCGAAGTAGTACTTCCAAGGCTAGATTACGATATAATCGACCTATTTGATGGTATTGTATATGGCACACTAGATAGCAAGGAGTTTAAGAATCATCCACAAACAGCTGTAACGGTTGTATGTACGGCGGGTGGTTACCCGGCAGACTATCGCAAAGGTGATGTTATAGAGGGGCTAGATGGTGAGTTTGAGAGTGTGGTATTCCATGCCGGAACTTCGCAAAAGCGTGACCATGTCGAAACTTCGGGCGGTCGTGTACTAGCTGTTACTTCGCTAGGTGACGATATTCAGTCGGCACTAGACAAATCATACGCTACAATATCTAAAATATCTTACGAAGGTAAATATTGTAGAGGCGATATTGGTAAAGACCTAATTAACTACAAAAAGTAGTCCTTTATAAAACATAATTGTGCAACCTGCCCCTCTTGCGGGCAGGTTGTTCTTTTTAATATTAGTGTCTGGTAAAATATAGAAAATACATAGGGTTTAGTTTTTTTTGTCGGGCAACAATATTTTTTAACTATATAGCAGTCATGCAGCTAGTAAAGCAAAATTTTGTACAAACGCTCATCTTAGTAGTAGTGATTCTATCGCTATTTTGGGTGAGGGAGTGGAGCATCGAGGCAAACTACTTTGGTGTGCCACGACAGGCATTTATGCCACTTGGGTGCACAATTACAGAGTTTTTTGAGGCTCACAAATGGCTATCGTTTATTGTGACCTCGCTGCTAATGGTCTTTAACAGCTATCTGCTCACTAGAATTACCATTCGTAACCTAATTTTTGCAGGAAATAGTTACTTTGTATCGGTGCTGTTTATTGCAATCTATTCGGCTATACCTCTTGGGCGATTTGCCCCCACAATGTCTATTGTGGTTTATTTAATGTTATTATCGATGGGGGCGCTTTTGGGTGTTTATCGCCAACGCTTTACATCATATAAGTTTTTTGTAGCTGGTGCAACTGCATCTTTGGCTGCTTTAATTTATGCCCCATCCTTGGCAATGGTGTTGGCTGTTTTGTTAGCTCCTTTGGTTTTTGGTGAACTATCGGTGCGTGGTGTTATTTCGCTATTGCTTGCCTTTGCTATACCTATATTTGCTTTAAATTATATATATTGGCTAACCGACAATATATATAGTGTGCCATTTGATAGGCTAGTATCTGTTATCGATATGCAGGGGAGTTTGTTTAACTTCTCGGTTGTGATGACACAACTGCCATACTTTATATTTGTTGCACTAATGTTTGTTTTGGGATGCTATTCGTTGTGGTATTACTATGCCAAAATGGGCTCAAAACGCACCAAAGGGCCACGCACAGTTGTGCTACTATCGCAAGTTGCGTTTACCCTGCTGGGGGTACTTGTTGTGTATCCACATTTGGTGACAACAATTGTACCGCTGCTTTCGCTACCTATTACGGCACTTGCGGCTACTGTGCTACGCAACTATCGCAGCGACTTGGTTGCAAACCTAATTTTTATAGCCATACTCTTGCTGGTTGGGCTACTCAATTTTGCAGATCTTATCTTTTAGTATATCTAGCTAAATATATTCACACACGTCTATTCCCATTTGGGTAGGCTAGCTATGCAGGCATAACTACCGTTTGCCTCTAATGTAAAACAGAGTGTGCGCTCTAGGTTTGTGAGCACTATATATTTTGCTCCTATATTGGCGTTATATCTTGTGGCTTGTGTTGCCACGCTTTGGTCTATCTTAACAGTTTGTCGTTTGCACTCTACCACCATAAAAGGCTTTGCCTTTGAATCATACACAAGCACATCGCACCTTTGTTGTTTGCCATTTGCAAACCTAAAGCCATGCTCAATTGCTATGTGTGAGGCTGGGTATAACTCTTTGCATATAAGGTGTTTGATGAAGAGTTGGCGCACAATCTCCTCGGGTGTTGCAACCACCCATTTTTTGCGCTGGGGGTCAAACAACTCTTGTGTGCCCTCTCTTAGGCGAGTCTCTATTTTGTAGTCTCTGTTTTGCATGAAATTTGTAGGTTTAACTGCAAATGTAAAAATAAGTTCGCTAATAATCGCTTAGGTAGCTTTTAAATATTTTAAAACTTTTTGGTGAATTCTAATGTAGATAAATTTTACTATATTTGCAGAGTTTAGCTAGCCACATGTAGAGTGGTTTATAGATTAGTTATTTTTTTAAAACATTATAATATGAGCAGTAACAAAGTTATGTTAATGATCCTTGACGGATGGGGCAAGGGTAATGGTGAGGTTTCAGATGCAATTGCAAATGCAGAGCACAGCTATATGGCATCTTTGCAGCAAAAATATGCAACTTCTGAGCTTCAAGCTTGTGGCGAGAATGTCGGTCTACCAGACGGTCAAATGGGTAACTCAGAGGTGGGTCACCTTAACCTAGGTGCCGGTCGTGTAGTATATCAAGACTTGGTTAAAATAAATAAAGCATGTGAGGATGGTTCTATTGCAGCTAATGCGGCTGTAAAAGAGGCGTTTGAGTATGCAGCAAAAAATGGTAAGGCAGTTCACTTTATGGGTCTACTATCTAACGGTGGTGTACACTCGCTAGATAAGCACATATACAAGCTATGTGATATTACAGCAGACTATGGTGTTGAGAAGGTATTTGTTCACGCATTTATGGATGGCCGTGACACAGACCCTCGTAGTGGTCTAGGTTTTGTTGAGTCTTTGGAGAACCACCTAGCATCTTCTCATGGCGAGATTGCATCGGTTGTTGGTCGTTACTATGCAATGGATCGTGACAAGCGTTGGGATCGTGTAAAGTTGGCTTATGATCTACTAGTAAACGGCGAAGGTCAAAAAGAGACAAGCGCAGTTGAGGGTGTTAAAAAATCATACGAGGCCGATGTTACAGACGAGTTTATCAAACCAATCGTTATAACTGACGCTAGTGGCGAGCCTAAGGGCAAGATTGCCGATGGCGATGTTGTATTCTGCTTTAACTTCCGTTCTGACCGTGCACGTGAGATTACACAAGTACTAGCAGAGGAGAGCATGCCAGCAGAGGGCATGAGCGTAATTCCAAATGTTCACTACCTAACAATGACTCCATACGAAGAGTCTTTCAAGAACGTACACGTAGTTTATGGTAAAGATAACCTAGCTAACACAATTGGCGAGGTAATTTCGGGTAAAGGCCTAAAGCAACTACACATGGCAGAGACAGAGAAGTATGCTCACGTAACATTCTTCTTTAATGGTGGTCGTGAAGAGCCATTCGATGGCGAGGATCGCATCCTAATTCCATCGCCTAAGGTTGCTACTTATGACCTTAAGCCAAGCATGAGTGCTTATGAGCTTACAGATGCACTAGTTGAGGCAGTAGGTAAAGAGGAGTATGACTTTATTTGTGTTAACTATGCAAACTGCGATATGATTGGTCACACTGGCGTCTATTCTGCAATTCTTGAGGCTGTTAAAACAGTTGATGAGTGTGTTGAGAAGAGTGTCGAGGCAGCTATTAAGGCTGGTTACACAGTTCTTATTACGGCAGACCACGGTAACGCAGACTTTGCTGTTAACCAAGATGGTACACCAAACACAGCTCACTCTTTGAATGCAGTTCCGTTTATTGTGGTATCAGATTCAGTAACTAATGTTGAAAACGGAGTGCTAGCAGATGTTGCACCAACTATCCTTAAGATTATGGGTATTGAGCAACCTGCCGATATGAGCGGAAACGCACTAGTATAAACATCACTATATAGGGGGATAGGTAGAGCTTAGATGCTCTGCTTACCCCCTTTTTTTGAAATTTTAGCTATATCAAACATTATGGCAAACGATAATTTCATAAAATTATATGAGGATAGTTTCAAGCGCAACTGGGATAAGTTAGCAACATGTGACTATACCACAAAACAAAAATATACCTATGGCGAATTAGCCGTTAGGATTGATTTATTTCATCGCCTATATCGTGAGCTTGGCATAAACCAAGGCGACAAAATTGCAGTATGCGGCCGCAATAGCTCCTCGTGGATTATTGCGTATATGTCGGCTGTGACGTATGGCGGAGTGGTTGTTCCCATTCTCGATGAGTTTAACCCCTATGATTTGAATCATATTCTGTCGCACAGCGACAGTGTTGTAGCTTTTTTTGACGATGATTTGGCTGCAAAATTACAATTTAGCGATATTCCCACTATTAGATGTGTGGTTTCGCTATCTTCTTCGCAAGTAATTCATTCGGGCGAAAATTGCGATGCTCATAGCAAATATGAGCGTGTCAAATTAGATAATTCGCACACCCTTACACCACAGAACCTATCATTTGCAGAGCGTGACAGTGCTCACCTTGCTGCAATTTACTATACTTCGGGCACCGTTTCTCTAACCAAAGGAGTAATGCTTACGGGGCTAAATTTGGCAGGAAATGTTCGCTTTGCCCTAGATACCTATGCTCCAGAGTTTATACAACGATCGCTAGTAGTGCTACCTTTGGCGCACGCCTATGGTACGGCATTTGATATGCTAACTCATTTGGCTGCGGGTGGTAGTGTTACACTTTTGGGTAAAGTACCATCGCCACAAATCTTGTTGGCTGCTTGCCAAGAGGTAAAGCCAACGCTCATTTTTGTTGTGCCTTTGGTGCTAGAAAAGATATATAAGAACAAGGTAGCTCCGGCTATCTCTAAGCCGCTTGTTAAGCTAGCTCTCAAACTACCTGTTATAGGTAAGATGATACAACGCTCAATTGCAAAAAAGATACACGATGCGCTGGGTGGAGTAGCTCGTGAGATAATTGTTGGTGGTGCCGCTATTAATCGCGAGGTAGAGGATTTCTTTATCAAAGGAGGCTTCCCAATGGTTGTTGGTTATGGTATGACCGAGTGTGCACCCTTAATCTCGTGGAGCCCCTATGAAACATTTGTGCCAGGTTCGGTAGGACGTGCGCTCAAGGGCTTTATGGAGGTAAAAATAGATAAGGCAACACCAAGCGATCACTCGGGCGAAATATTGGTAAAAGGTGTTAATGTAATGCTTGGCTACTATAAAAACCAAGAAGATACCGATGCCGTGTTTACTCCCGATGGCTGGCTACGCACGGGCGACTTGGGTTATATAGACAATGGTGGCAATATCTTTATTAATGGCAGGGCAAAAACTATGATCCTTACCTCTAATGGCGAGAATATATACCCCGAAGCCATTGAGAGCAAGCTCAACAACCTGCCTCTAATAAACGAGAGTATTGTTTTGTATGTTAAAGGCAAAATCGTAGCCTATGTCTATCCCGATGTTGTACAAGCAACCGAGCTTGGTATTTCGCAGCTTAGGCTAAATAGTGTAATGCGAGATAACCGAATGACTGTAAACACACTGCTATCTCGCTATGAGAGAGTGAGTAGAATTGTCATTCTTGATGAGCCAATGCCAAAAACTCCCAAAAAAACAATTAAACGTCAACTTGCCGAGCAAATGATCGACCAAAAACGCAAGTCAGGTATTGTTGAAATGTAGTTTGGTTGCGATATAACTAATAATGAGCCCATCTCTAGTAGTTAGAGGTGGGCTCGTTATTTTAACCTAAATAGTGCTAAAAAGTTATTACTGTTGTGTTAAAATAGTGTTTTATATTATATATTGTTTGGTTTTGTCGGTAAATAATCGTATATTGTAATCATTATCAATGCAAATATATATGACTACAAAAAACAAATTAACATTAGAGTATGTCGTTCCGTGTAGTGTACCATCTTTATATAACCTAATTTCTAGTAGCGAGGGGCTTAGCTCTTGGTTTGCCGATAGAGTAGAGAGCTTACCCGACGATTTTTTTGATTTTTATTGGGGGCGTTATCCCCAGCGAGCCAAATTGGTTTGTTATAAACGAGATAAGTTTGTTCGCTTTGTTTGGGAAGAAGATTTAGAGAGTGATTACTATTTTGAAATTTCCATCGATGTAACCAATCTTACCAAGCAGGTAGCAATATATGTAACCGATTTTTGTGAGGAGGATGCCCACGATGATATGGTAGCAATATGGAATGATGGCATAAAAAAGCTACGACATAGGTTGGGAGTTAGAAGATAGCTTTGTATAGCTATTTGTAGCTATATGATTTTGTATGTGTTTTAAGGCGATGTAATTGTTTGTTTAGCAGGCAATTATGTCGCTTTTGTTGTTTTGTTAGTTGGTGTTTGTACCTGCAAGAAGGTATTTGGGTGGTGCTTATACCTAGTTATAGGTAGCGAAAATAGCAATAAATAGCTATTGTTGGGGTATGTTTTCGCTATTACTTTTGTACTTGAAAACAAAAAAACATATTTGTGAAGAATAGATATAGACAACTAATAGTACTTACTATATTACTATTAAACCTTTTGCCACTTACACTAATGGCGGCAGGTGAGCAACTTAGGGTGCGTGTTCTCGATAAAAAAGATAAGAAACCAATTGTTGGCGCAACAGCAATAGTTTTAAAGCAGGGTAGTGACGAATCGTTAAGCGGTGGAGTAACCGACCAAAACGGCGAAGTGTCAATAGAGAGACTTTCGGGCCCTGAGTATATACTAGAGGTATCGTTTATGGGGTATGAGAGTAGCAAAACCCCAATCGATAGCCATTCATCGCAAGGAGCAATCGAAATTTTGCTTAAAGACGAAGGTTTGGTAGTTGCCGCTACTGTGGTGCAGGCAAAGCGACATAGCCAAGAGATTCAGGAGCGTGGTTTCACCCTTAATAGTATCGATCCCCAAAAATCGCTATTTCAAACATACACAACACAAGAGCTACTAAACCGTACAGCTGGTGTGAAGATTCGCCAGAGTGGTGGTGTGGGTTCAAGTGTCGAGTACAATATTAATGGTCTTTCGGGTAATTCGGTAAAGGTATATATAGATGGTGTACCTATTAGCAACTATGGTCGCTCGTTCACTGTTGGTGATATTCCTCCGTCTATGATTGAGAGTGTCGAAATATACAAAGGTGTTGTTCCTGCGCACCTAGCAGACGATGCTTTGGGTGGTGCAATTGATATTAAACTCAAAAAAGCAGGTATCAAGAACCTTACATCTTCATATTCGTATGGTAGCTATAATAGCCACAAATGGGATTTGAATGGCCAGTACTATGGCGATAATGGTTTCTTTGTTGGAGGTTCGGCATACTACAATTATAGCGATAATAATTATGAGGTGTGGGGCGATGCAGTTTTTCAAACCAATATGCAAACAGGTGCTATTGAGTATATTCATGCAGATCGTTTTCACGATTCATACGAGTCGAAAGGAGCAAACGTTAACTTTGGTTACCGCAACAAGAGTTGGGCCGATAATTTTAGGGTATCGATGTTGTTCTCAGACATTAAAAAAGATATTCAAAATGGTGCAACCATGGAGGTTGTCTATGGTAATCGTCGCAGCGAAAGCGACTCTTATGTAGCCAATCTAGAGTACCGCAAGCGTAATGTAGTAGAGGGGCTTGATGTTTCGGCATCGGCATCATATTCATATACCGATAGGCTGCTAATTGACACTACATCTGTAATGTATGGGTGGGATGGTAAGCCAGTTGTAGATGCACAAGGGCAGGTAATTCACTGGGGTAAAGGCGGTGGCGAAGGTGGCAAAGCCTCGCTAGCTACAAACCTAGAGAACAACCTAACTACTCGCCTAGCACTAGCTTATAGTTTAGATAGCGAATCTAATCATAAAATATCGCTTAATGGCCAGTTCTTGAAGTTTGCACGTGATGTGAATGACCCTATGCTTTCGGTTACCGAGCAAGCACTTATGGATACTCGCCATATTAACAAATTTACGGGTGCCTTCTCTTATGATTCAAACTTGTTTGATGGTAAGCTAAAGAGTTCGATATTCTACAAGTATTTTTCACAAAACCTATCGTTAACCGATCCTATACTCGATAACGGTGCAACGGTAGAGCAAAAGATAGACAAAACAACCGATGGTAGTGGTTATGGTGCTGCCTTCTCATACAAAGTTGTCGATAACTTGTTCCTTACTCTTTCGGCCGAGAAAGCTTTGAGATTGGCAGGAATTGACGAGCTACTAGGTAACTCGGTAGAGAATATAATGCCAACCTATGACCTAGACCCCGAGAAGAGCTATAACGTTAACTTGGGAGTTGTGTTTGGCCCGCTAGATTTTGGTGTACATAGCATCGAAGGGGGTGTTAACCTATTCTATCGTGATGTACAAGATATGATTCAACGAGCACTTACACAGCCTTCGGACGACTTGTTTGGTTATGAGAACCTTGGTAAAATTCGTAGCAAGGGAGTTGATGCCGACATCACATACACATTCAAAGATCGTTTGGTTATTACGGCTGCTGGTTCATACACCGATGCACGTTTCAATCTACAATACGACGAAAATGGTGGCGAATACCCATACTACAACAGTAGATTGCGTAATATGCCATACCTGACAGCAAACGGTGGTGCAAGTTATAGCTTTGACGACATATTTATGCCTAATGGTAGACTGCTTTTGAACTACCACCTTAACTACACACACGAGTTCTTTAAGAACTGGGATACTTTTGGTAGCACGGGTAAGGCAACTATCCCTTCGCAACTATCACACGATATGGGTGTGAGTTATGTGTTCCCACAAGACAAAGTAAGTGTTGGTGTCGATGCAAAGAACATCTTTAACGAGCAACTGTTCGACAATTACGCACTTCAAAAGCCGGGTAGAATGATATTTGTAAAATTGACATACAAATTTTTATAGTGTTTATTAATTAAAAAAAAATATAAAAAATGAAAAGAAAATTTAGCTTTGTAGCAGCAGCTCTTTCGGTTGCAATGATGATGAGCTCTTGTAGCGATAGTGATTCAGACAACGGCGTAGAGCCAGATCCAACCCCAACTCCAGAACCAACAGAGAAAGTCTACTATAACGTAGTATGGTGTGACAGCGATGAGGGTAACACAGGTTCATATACACAAGCAGTAGAGGACCTTACCGAAGGAGAGATTAGCTTTGTGGGTAAGGGCTTTGAGGTTCC
>CAYJIL010000027.1:0-8073 GCA_964370235.1 uncultured Rikenellaceae bacterium
CCTTGACGCTGTGTAATGCCTGCTTTGCTATGCTAGTGATAGCGTAAGTGGGCTAGGCTGTGTGTTTTAATTTGTTTTTTAGTATAAAAATTGCTATCTTTACACGTTAGAAAGAGGTGCTTTTGGGTGGAGAATACCATAGGTGGCCTTGTTGTATCACTTAATAGTTAGGTAGTTAGGGTTTTGGATAGTTATAATACAATAGACGGGACAGCGCGTGGCGAGTTTAAGGACAAGGGTAGTAAATTTTTAGCCTTTGCCTACTATGTTACTAGCGAAGAACAAATATCCTCGATAATTCAAGATCTAAAGAAAGAGTACTACGATGCACGTCACCATTGCTACGCTTGGCGAATGGGGGCCGATGGCAAAGCTTGGAGGGCAAATGACGATGGCGAGCCATCATCTACTGCTGGTAAACCCATTCTGGGGCAGCTGCTCTCTAACGAATTGACCGATATATTAGTGGTTGTGGTTCGATATTTTGGAGGCACAAAACTAGGTGTTCCGGGTTTAATTCGTGCCTACAAAGAATCTACAATAGATGTATTAAATAATTCCAACATAGTTACAAAGCAGGTTGAGGCGTACTACTGCCTCTCGTTTCCGTATATCGAAATGAATAGCGCAATGAAGATAGTTAAAGATTTTGGCCTAAAGATATTGGGGCAAGATTTTGATAACCGATCTTCGCTGCATATATGCTTGCCAAAATCGCAAATGGCCGCTTTTGAGGAGCGTGCCCACAAGATTAATGGTGGTGACCTAGTGTTTGAGGGGCTAAAGTAAGCCGCTCTATGAATGTAAAAGAAGCTGAGAAAATAATAGAAGAAACTATGCAGAGAGAGAAAAAGAGTCTAATATCAATAAACGACATCAGCAAGGAAGAGATACTTCGCTTGATGGAGCTGGCGGCTCACTTCGAAAAAGAGCCATACGAAGATATTCTAAAGGGTAGAGTAATCTCTAGCCTATTCTTTGAACCATCTACACGCACAAGGCTGAGCTTTGAGAGTGCTATCAATAGGCTTGGGGGGCGTGTAATAGGTTTTTCTGAAATTTCTAACACGAGCGTATCCAAAGGTGAGACACTGCACGACACAATTCGCACAATATCAAATTATTGTGAGATGATAGTTATGCGTCATCACATTGAGGGTGCAGCACGATATGCTAGCGAAGCGGCAACAGTTCCGGTTGTGAACGCAGGCGATGGGTCGAACCAACACCCTAGCCAAACGCTACTAGACTTGTACTCAATCCTAAAGACTCAAGGAAGGCTTGAGGATATTAATATTACGATGGTGGGCGATTTGAAGTATGGTCGCACAGTGCATTCGCTACTTCAGGCACTTTCGCACTTTGGCGCAAAGTTTACCTTTGTTGCACCACAAGAGCTGAGAATGCCCGATGAGTATAAATTTCAGCTCAAAGACATGGGGGTTGCATACCAAGAGACAACCAACATGAGCGAGGCGATGATGGATGCCGATATAGTGTATATGACTAGAGTACAACGCGAGAGGTTCTCCGACCCTATGGAGTATGAGCGAGTTAAGAATCTTTATATCTTGTCGGAATCTATGCTAGAGGGGACAAAAGACAACCTCAAAATCCTACATCCACTTCCACGAGTGAACGAAATAGAGCTAGCAGTTGATAATAGTCCCAAGGCGTACTATTTTGACCAAACACGCAATGGTGTTTATGTGCGTATGGCTATTATTTCATATTTATTGGGGCTAAAATAGAGCCCATATACAGTTGATTATAAAAAATAAGAAGCGATATGAAGACCTACTTAGAGGTAAGTGCGATTGAGAATGGCACTGTGATTGACCACATTCCATCACAGAGTCTGCTAAAGGTAATGAAGGTGTTAGGGCTAGAGCATAACACTACAAATCGCATAACTTTTGGTTCGAACCTAGAGAGCAAGCGAATAGGTAAGAAGGCAATTATTAAAGTTGCCGATATGTTTATTAGCGAGCATGATATTAACAAAGTGGCAATTTTTGCTGCCGAAGCTAGGGTGAGTTATATAGATAAGTTTTTGGTAACCCGCAAGTTAAAGGTAACAGTGCCCGATAGCTTTGAGGGCATTATCAAGTGTGCCAACCCTGCTTGTGTGACAAACCAAGAGAGTGCCGTTGAGACACGTTTTAACCTTGTTAATCGCAAAGATGTAGCCCTAAAGTGCTACTACTGCGAAAAGGTAACTCTTCAGAAGCAATTTCAAATTAAATAATGTCAAAAGAAATTATAAATGATTTTACCCTACCATCTGGTATAAGGTGTGTGCACAAAAGGGTGAAATCGGCGGCACTATATTGTGCCATGACTGTAAATGGTGGAACTCGTGATGAGCTAGAGGGCGAGCACGGTATAGCTCACCTAATTGAGCATCTGCTCTTTAAGGGTACGTCTAGGCGTAAGCCACACCATATAAACTCTCTGCTCGATAATCGTGGAGGCGAAATAAATGCCTTTACAACCAAAGAGGAGACGGTTTTGCATGCAGTGTCGCTAAAGGGCGATTTTGCTCGTAGCGTCGACCTAATTAGCGATGTGCTCTTTAACTCTACATTTCCAGAGAACGAGCTTCGCAAAGAGATCTCTATCATTCTTGATGAGATTAATTCCTATAAAGATAGTCCGTCTGAGCTCATTTTTGATGACTTCGAAGATATGCTCTTTAGCGGTTCTTCGCTAGGGCGCAATATATTGGGTTCGCCCTCGGTACTCAAAAAATTTAAGAGAGACGATCTTCACCGTTTTATAAGCAGATGTTATAATAGCGACCAAATGGTTTTTTCGGCAGTAGGCGATATTTCGTTTAGCCGTTTTGAGCAGGTATGTCGCACCTACTTTGGCGATATTGCACCTTCGCCCCGCTCGTTTGAACGCTCACAGGCTCCTGTGCATATGGCACAAGATCGTGTAGTTAACAAGCGCACCCACCAAGCACATTGCATGATGGGAGGGTATGGGTATTCACACAAAGACCCACGTAGAGTAACACTTGCTTTGCTTAATAATATACTGGGTGGAGTAAGTGCAAATAGCAGGCTCAATGTATCTTTGAGAGAGAAAAGTGCGCTTGTCTACAATATTGAATCGGGCTACACATCATACTCAGACACGGGCGTGACGTCTATATATTTTGGTACAGACAAAGATAATTTGGATTATGCTCGTGAGTTGGTGCACAAAGAGATACGTAAAATGTGTGATAACTCGCTTAGCTCTTTGGCTCTAGCCACTGCCAAGCGACAATTGCTGGGGCAGCTGCTTATTTCGTCTGAAAGTGGCGAGAGTAGTATGTTGTCAATGGGCAAGAGTATGTTGCTATATAACACTGTTGACACCATCGATAAAATATATGATAAGGTAAACTCTATTAGCTCGGAGCAGCTGTTAGATGTTGCTAACCACGTCTTTAGGGAGGGTAATATATCGACACTAATATACAAATAGGCAAATGACGTTTGATAAACTACTAGATAAGTATGTGAGAGAGTTCTCCTCACAAGAGAGCGATGTGTTAAAAGAGATTGACAGGGTTACACACCAGCGTGTGTTGCAACCTCGCATGGTTTCGGGGCATATTCAAGGCCAGTTACTAACCATGTTCACAGCTATGAAAAGCCCCAAAAAGGTGCTCGAGATTGGTACTTTTACTGGCTATTCGGCAGTGTGTATGGCAAAGGCATTGGGCGATGGTGCAGTAATTGATACCATCGATATTAACGATGAGTTAAGCTATATATCGAATGAGTTTTTTGAGAAGAGTGGCTACTCTTCGATTATTCGTCCTCACATTGGTAGTGCACTCGATGTTGTTCCTAGTTTGGGTCAAAAGTATGACTTTGTATTCATGGATGGTGACAAGCGAGAATATCCAGACTATTATAATATGTTGATGGATGGTGGCTATCTTTTGCCGGGTGCTTTCATTCTGGCAGACAATGTTTTGTGGGATGGTAAAGTAGTTGAAGAGATGACTGCCAAGAACCAAAAAGATCGCTATCTACAAGGTATTCTCAACTTTAATGCGATGGTACGTAACGACGATCGTGTCGAGGTGGTTATTATGCCAATTAGAGATGGAATGAGCATTATTAGAGTTAAATAATGTGCTCAGCCGGTAATTATTGGCTATTTGTAAACACCAGTCAATTATAATTGTAATAAATTAGTTTTAAAGCCAATAAATTGTTATATTTGAGGCTACCTTGTGCTCTTCTACTTGGGTGATGGGTATGTAATATATGTAAGTTATGTTTTCAGCTGAAGAGGAAAAATTAATAAGAGAGCAGTTCGATGTGCTTGTAGAGTCTTGTAGGGAGTGCTTTGAGCCTGACGAAGAAGATGTTGCAATGATAACCAGTGCGTTTGAATTTGCACATTTGGCACACATTGGTGTGCGTCGTAAGTCTGGAGAGCCATACATCTACCATCCTATTGCTGTGGCACAAATTGTTGTTACAGAGGTTGGTTTGGGCACCAAGAGCGTTGTTGCATCTTTGCTACACGATGTTGTAGAGGATACCGATTATACGGTTGATGATATAGCTAAGATGTTTGGTGACAGGGTTGCTATAATGGTTGATGGCCTAACCAAAATGAAGAAGGCCAGCGACTTTGCAGGCAAAGATGGCACTTATAACGAGCAGGCCGAGAACTTTAAAAAGATGCTGCTTACCTTGTCCGAGGATGTAAGGGTGATAATGATTAAGCTAGCCGATAGGCTTCACAATATGCGAACGTTGGACTCAATGGCTCCACACAAGCAGGTGAAGATTGCTAGCGAAACCATATATCTTTTTGCGCCGTTGGCTCACCGATTGGGTCTATACCTAATTAAAACCGAGCTAGAGGATTTGAGCTTAAAGTTCAGCTTCCCCGAAGACTACAAGGCTATTAAGCAACGACTAGAGCAAACCGAGACTTCACGTCAAGAGTATATTGCGAGGTTTAATTCGCCAATTATAGATATGCTCAATAAGCACGGCATTGAGTATGAGATTACTGGTCGTGTAAAGAGCCCATATTCGATATGGAAAAAAATGCAGCGCAAAGATATAACACTAGAAGAGGTGTTTGATCTTTTTGCTGTGAGGGTAGTATTTAAACCTGCGCCATTTATTCCAGAAAAGAGCCAGTGTTGGCATGTATATTCTTTAATAACAGATATTTACAAGCCAAAACCAGACAGGCTACGAGACTGGATTAATATTCCAAAGGCAAATGGTTATGAGTCGCTTCACTGTACGGTGATGGGGCCCGATGGTATGTGGGCCGAGGTGCAAATACGTTCGCAAAGAATGAACGATATTGCCGAAAGGGGCTTTGCTGCACACTGGAAGTACAAAGAATACAACAACGATAGCCGTGAGGGCGAGATAGATAAGTGGATAAAAGAGGTGCGTAATGCACTTAACTGGCCAACACAAGATGCAGTAGAGTTTTTAGATGAATTTAAGCTCAACTTATACGCCTCGGAGGTGGTTGTCTTTACACCCAAAGGCGAAACTCGCACCCTAGCTAAGGGAGCAGTAGTGCTCGATTTGGCGTATGAAATTCATACTCGATTGGGTAATAAGGCAATTGGAGCCAAGGTAAACCACAAGATTCAACCCCTTGATACGGTCTTAATGAATGGCGATCAGGTAGAGATATTAACCTCGAATAATGCTGTTCCAAAGGTTGAATGGCTAAAATATGTTGTTACAGCAAAGGCTCAGCAGTGTATTAAGTCGGCTCTAAAGGGGCGAAGTGACGACAGTGTAAAGAACGGAATTCAAATATTCGACAAGGCTCTACGTGGGCTAAATACCAAGCCAACAGGTGCGCTATTTAAGAAGGTGCTACCTGCATATGATTGCTCAAATAAAGAGGAATTTTATAGCAAGTTGGGCTCGGGAATCATAACACTTGATGGGCTAGATAGAGTAGTAAAGAGCAGTGCTGCATCCAAAATTGTGAAGTATTGGTCGGTTGGTCTATCGAAGTTGCGTATATTTGGTGATTCTTCAAAAAATGAACAAATAACTGACCTACACATAGTTGATGATATATCATACATTATGGCCGATTGTTGTAGCCCAATTCCGGGTGACGATGTAATGGGACACAAAGATGGTAATATTATCACCGTGCACAAGAAGAGTTGCCCAAATGCCATTAAACTTGTGGCACAGGATGGGGCTAATGTTGTGCCTATTGAGTGGTCATCGCAAAAGGTTAAGTCATATCTTACTCACCTAGAAATTAGGGGTTTAGATCGCATAGGTATATTGGTAGATTTGTCTCATTTGTTGACTACACAGCTGGGGTTAAATATTCGCAAATTGCATGTTGAGAGCCATGATGGAATATTCGAAGGCTATGTAACGCTGTATGTACGCAGCCGTGCCGATTTGCAAGATATTATTAATAAACTGAGTACAATAAAGAGTGTAGGTAAGGTAAAAAGAGTAGATAATATTATAATGTAACTTAAATTACAAGACTATGTCATCACTATTTTTTTTAGTAATAGCAGCGGTTATTTTTATTATATTCAATAAGTTTATTTCGTCTAAATTTGCGGCTCAAGAGCAGGATTTTAAAGAGGAAAATGAGCCTATTGACGATAGTGATGATGATACTGAGTATGCTCTAGACCCGCTAGAGAATTACTCGATGTTGGGCGAAGGAGCAACAAATTCTTCGGCTATTGCTAGCTATCAAATGGTAGATGAAGATATGTCGAAAAGCACCTTGGCAATTGCTCAAGAGGGTGGGATTAGAGCAAGCGAAACACCTGGCGATACTGTGCAAGCTAGCAGCGAAAACGAGGATAATCAAATAGAATTTTCGCTACGTGATGCAGTAATATATTCAGAGATTATGCGTCCAAAATGGAAAGAGTAGTACTAACCAATTTAACATAATTAAATAGATATGGCGACGATATTTTCACGCATTGTAGCAGGGGAGATCCCGTGTTACAAAATAGCCGAAAACGATGAGTTTTTGGCTTTCTTGGATATTAACCCTTTGGCAATAGGGCACACTTTGGTAATTCCCAAAAAAGAGATAGATTACATTTTTGATATGGATGGCGAAGAGTTAGCACGCATGATGCAGTTTGCTAAAATTGTAGCTAGGAGCATTGGCGACAATATCGAGTGCAAGAGAGTTGGGGTTGCGGTAATGGGGCTTGAAGTTCCCCATGCACATATCCATCTTATTCCTATTTCGGGTATGGGCGATATGAATTTTAGCAATCCAAAATTGAGCTTAACACCAGAACAATTTGAAGAGGTGCAACAGGCATTAAGAGTGGAGTAGTACTCTACTTAGTTTTCCTATAATGGGGGAGATCATCATGATCTCCCCCATTTTTTTGTTACATAAGTAATCGATTACAAATGTCAAAAACACCTATTTTTAAGTTATTAAATTCATAGTAATAGGGTTTCTTTGTTTTTGTAAATAGTATATTATCAGTATTTTATATACTATTATATAATGTGTATCTTTACTATAAATGCAAAAGGCGATAAAATAGAGTTCATAAGTACATTAAAATACATGATTTGCTATATGTAAAGCATGGTGTATCAGTGAATTATGTCGATTACATAAAGTTGTGCAGTATATCAGCTAATTTATGCTACATAGCACTGTTACAAATGTTAAATTTTGATATTTCATTTAAATTATTACCTTTGTAATGTGTATTAACATTTCTAAAACAAAGAATAATGAGAGCAAGGCTTGCAGAATTGATACAAAACAAGGGGTTAACTTCATCTAAATTTGCTGATTTAGTGGGTGTTCAGCCCTCGAATATTTCGCACATATTATCGGGGCGTAATAACCCTAGTTATGACCTTTTGCAGAAGATTTTGACCATATTTAGCGATGTAAATCCGGACTGGCTATTGTTGGGTATGGGCGAAATGTTCCGTAGCGCAGATACAGTGCAAAAAGACGATAGTTACATAAGTAATAATTCGCAAATAGTTGAATTTAGCCCTATTATAGAACTAGATGAGCTAGCAGATGTTATAATTGAGGATA
>CAYJIL010000027.1:8173-25371 GCA_964370235.1 uncultured Rikenellaceae bacterium
TATATGGTGAGTGAAAATATTGGATTCTCAGCAAGGTTCGCCTACTACTGCTCTTTTAGCTGTTAAGGAAAGTGAACAGAATTTTGAATGCCTGCTCTCTTACTTTGTAGCTCGATAGAAATATATCGTGAATAGCACCATCTATAGTGTGCAGCTCTACTACACTGCCCAGCTGTTTTGAATACTTTTTTATGTGCTCAACATTTAGTACAATGTCGCACGTGCTAGCACTATTGTCCCATGTATTTGGGTGTGCCGATTTACTAGAGCATAGCACCGCAATTGGGCACTCGATTTGCAAACCTTTTTTTACTTGAATGTGGCCTTCGCGTATTGCATTTAGCCATGCAAAAAATAGCGGCACGTCAGAGTCTGGCTTGTAGATTTTGTTGTAGTTCCACTCGCCTTTGCTATTGTTATCTATACTTTGATTGTAGATTGGATTTAGTTCGTTTGCCTTGCTTGCATATGGTAAGATGCTAGCAATAATTCCCGAGAGCGGAATGGCTCTTTTTTTGACCCATGAGAGGGTGTTAAACTCTAGGAATGGTGAGTTGAGGGCAAGCTTGTTTATACTCGCTTTTTTTGCCCCTTTTGATGCATAGAGCGAGGATATGAGACCACCCGTTGAGTGTCCCAGTAGTGATAGGTTGCTGTGGCCATCGTTTTCTATTATCTCGATTGCCATCGTAATCTCTTCGAAGTACTCCTCTAGCGAGCGGCAATAGTTAAAGTGTTGGTGGCTTAACAGCGAGCGACCATATTTTCTAAGATCAATAGCATAGAAAGCATAACCTTCGTCATTTGCTCTCTGTGCTAGGTGATCTTGAAAGAAATAATCTATATAGCCATGAATGTAAAGTATCGCACCTTTGGTAGAGACTCCTTCGCTAGAGCTTATGAGCGTAGCCACAACCCTCCCTTCGTAGTCTTTTTTGAGTTCAAGAGTTTGATACTTATACTCCATTGCCATTGTATTATAGTTTAAGCATTGCGTTAAGGTTGTTAAACCTATTGTCGTAATCCTCTAGCGAGGCATTGATAATCTCTTTTGCCTCTACACTATTGTAGATGTGTGTGATTTCGCAGTTGCGCTTCTCGCCCGGAATATCCTTGTAGGTTAAGAAGTAGTGTCTAAGTCTCTCGATAATCATTGGAGGCAGTTGCGATACATCGCTATACTCGCCATAGATAGCATCGTTGACTAGTACACAAATAACTTTGTCGTCAGCCATGCCACCATCAATCATCCTAAATCCACCAATAGGCTTAGCATTAACAAGTATATCGCCATGTGATATAACCTTTTCGGTAAGAACACACACATCGATAGGGTCTCTATCGCCCTTTATATCGTCTCTGTTTAGCTTGTCGTTGCTTATTTGTGCTACTAGCTCTCCACTATATGTTTGTGGAATAAAGCCATAAAGTGCCGGAATAAGGTTTGAGTATTTGTGTGGGCGATCAAGCCTTAGATACCCCGAGATTTTATCTACCTCATACTTTACCGTATCGGTAGATACCATTTCGATAAAGGCAACAAGCTCGTCTGGTGCTTTATCTCCGATATTAACTCCATGCCATGGGTGCGACTTATACCTAAGCCCCATAAGTTTGCCCACGATTGGATCCATTAATTTTGACATAGTCTTTTATTTTTCAGTTTTGAGTATTATAGCTTCTACCGAGTTATCCCTTGCAATATCTACAAGTGGCATAATATATCGGTCTTGACTTTTATTGTCTATTTTTTCGCCAAAGCATACACGGTCGAACACTACGCTCTGGCAAAACTCTTGTGTAAATGCTCTAGTAAACCTTAAACCCTCGACAGAGTGAATCCTGTGGCCAGTGAATCGCTTGAAGGTTTGGTTACCTTTTGACGATAGGTCAATAACTGGGACAATCTCGATACCTTGGTTTTGTGAGTAGTCATATAAAACCTTGAGGTCTGTTAGCGAGTATCCTTTGCCTTGTGTAATATCCTCTTTGGGGTTGATTAACTCAAATGTTTTGCTCTCAATTAACCATGCCTCTGGGCTCACTAGTGTAATGTAGATTGTCGATACGTTTCTTTCGACCGCTTCGGCAACTTTGGTAGTTAGCTCAAAAAGAGTCATTGGAGTTGTTGTCAAATCTAGTGTGATTGCACCCACATCGTGCCCAGTTGTAGCCGAAATCTTAGTGTAAGCAATAAATCCTTTTTTCTTTGACGAAAAGATAGATTTTTTCTCGCCATATAGCTCTTTGAACTTGGCAAATGCCCATCGCATACTCTTTGCCGTAGTAAACTTAATGTCTATGTAGTCTTTGTACACGAGTATGCTATATTCATCTTTGTGTTGGGTGTCAAAGCTCTTGTCGGCTTGGTGAATTATGATGTTTCGTGTCGAGGCAACGTTGCTTTGTGTGGGCACACCGCCTTTTTCGGTTAAAAACATTGCTATTCGCATACTCAATATCTCTTCGTAGTGGTTCGATAGATCGTACACTATGTTAAATGGCTTGTCAATCGAGAAATTACCCTCTTTGTATTGAATATTAGCCCCACCCGCAATTGTTTGGCTTGTGTTTTGTTGGGCAAAAAGATTTGGGATAGCAAGTAGTACTGTTAAAACTATTATTGTGTAAATTCTTAGTTGATTCATTATTCATATATTACTATTAACTCCTAGGGCATGGCGCCCTTAATTCTACGATACAAATATATTGAAAATTGGCTTACTTTTTCTTATATTAGTTAATTTTTTGTTACTTTGGGGTGTGAAATGAGCGAAAATGGTGATGAATAAGTTAGTAATAATACCAACATACAACGAAATAGAGAATATCTCTTCTATAATTGAGGCCGTCTTTGGGCTTGACTATGGTTTTGATATATTGATAATTGACGATAATTCGGGTGATGGAACTGCCGCTTGCGTAAAGCAAATGATGGAAAAGCACAAAAATCTTTACATCATCGAGCGAGCAGGCAAGCTAGGCTTGGGTACTGCATATATCGAGGGCTTTAAGTGGGCATTAAGCCACTCTTATGACCAAATCTTTGAGATGGATGCCGATTTTTCGCACAACCCCAAAGACTTAATTCGCCTATCTGAGGCCTGCTCTTCGGGTGCCGATATGGCAATTGGGTCGAGATATGTATCGGGGGTGAATGTAATAAATTGGCCAATCGAGCGAGTGTTAATGTCATATTTTGCATCGTATTTTGTGCGTCAAGTAACTCGCATGAAAATTATGGATGCAACAGCAGGCTTTGTGTGTTTTAGCTCAAAGGTACTATCTACCATCGATCTCGACCAAGTGCGCATGAAGGGCTATGGTTTTCAAATCGAAATGAAATATAGCACACACAAGCTAGGTTTTAAAATAGAAGAAGTACCTATCATATTCACCGATAGAACACAGGGGACATCAAAAATGAGTAGCTCGATATTTGGCGAGGCATTTTGGGGAGTGCTCTCTCTGCCACTAAGAAAAATTAAAGCAAGAGGATAGAATGAAAAAGAGTTTAATTAAAGGGGGACTTATCGTTAACGAGGGTCGCTCCTATGAGGGTTATATAATAGTAGAGGGCCAGATGATTGCCACAGTGTGCGAAGGCGCTTTTGATGGTGACGAGAGCCAGTTTGACAGAGTGATCGATGCTAATGGTGCTTTGGTAATGGCTGGTGTAATAGACGATCAAGTGCATTTTCGTGAGCCAGGCCTTACCTACAAAGCCGATATATCGAGCGAATCTCGAGCTGCTGCGGCTGGTGGTATAACATCTTTTATGGAGATGCCAAACACCAATCCTGCAACCGTAAACTGGGAGGCATGGCAGCAAAAGGCGGCAATTGCAGCTGCTAGCTCGGCAGTTAACTACTCGTTTTATATGGGTGCAACCAACACAAACATCGATCAGATACGTGCGCTAGATCCAACACGAGTTTGTGGAGTTAAACTATTTATGGGCTCCTCGACAGGTAATATGCTTGTAGACAGAGAGCAAGCCCTTGCCGATATCTTCTCTTCGTCGCCAGTGCTAGTTGCTGTGCATGCCGAAGAAGAATCTATTGTTAGAGCAAACAATGCAAAATATAGAGCCGAGTATGACGATGACACAGCTACGGCGGCACTTCATCCACTTATTCGCAGTGGCGAAGCTTGTTACATGTCGTCAAAAAAGGCAGCAGAGCTAGCTACAAAGCATAATGGTAGGCTACATATCTTGCACATGAGCACCAAGCAAGAGCTAGAGCTACTAGATCGTGGCCCGCTAAAAGAAAAACGCATTACTGGCGAGGTGTGTGTGCACCACTTGTGGTTTAGCGATGAGGACTATGCAAGTAAAGGTAACCTAATTAAATGGAACCCTGCAATTAAGTCTATGAGCGACCGTGATGCACTACGAGAGGCTGTGCGCCAAGGGCACATCGATGTTGTGGCTACCGACCACGCACCACACACCCTAGAAGAAAAGCAGAAACCATATTTCGATGCACCATCGGGTGGCCCACTTGTGCAGTTTTCGCTTGTGGCTATGCTACAAATGTGCCAGCAGGGTGTATTCACCATCGAGCAAGTAGTGCAGCGAATGGCACACTCGGTTGCCGATTTGTTTGATATCGACAAGCGTGGCTACCTTCGCACGGGCTACTATGCCGATATTGTAATCGTAGATAAATCGCAGTGGACTCTTGAGCGTGGCGATGTAATATCTAAGTGTGGATGGTCGCCGCTAGAGGGGCAAACGTTCGACTACAAAGTGAGAGAGACCATAGTTAATGGTCAAAGTGTATATGCCAACGATACAGTAAACGATGCAATTCGTGGTATGGAGCTTAAATTTAATAGATAGGAGCAATAAAGTAATACAATGGTAACAAATAACTTAAAAAACTTTAAACCCATATTCGAAAATGGGCTAAAGGTATATATCGAAACCTATGGCTGTCAAATGAATAGCAACGACAGCGAGGTGGTTGTATCTATTATGAGAGATAATGGATATAGCTATACAGATAATGTAAAGGAGGCAGATATTGCACTTATTAACACCTGCTCGATTCGTGATAATGCCGAGCAGCGAGTGTGGGGGCGTATTAGAGAGCTAGGTTCAATCAAAAAAAGCAAGCCATCGTTTATCCTTGGTTTGATTGGTTGTATGGCAGAGAGGCTAAAGGACGATCTTTTGCAGGGCAACTCACCGGTTGACCTTGTTGTTGGTCCCGACTGCTATCGTTCGATTCCCGACCTACTATCTCAGGTGCAGGCTGGCGGCAAAGGTATCAATGTGCTTTTATCGGGCGAGGAGACCTATGCCGAAATTTCGCCAGTTAGGCTCGATAAGAACGGTGTTTCGGCATACGTATCTATTATGCGTGGTTGTAACAATATGTGTACCTATTGTGTTGTTCCGTACACTCGTGGTAGGGAGCGTAGCCGCAATCCACAAACCATCATACAAGAGGTGTGTGACCTAGTGCAGGCAGGCTATCGTGAGGTAACGCTACTGGGGCAAAACGTAAACTCCTATGGTTGGAACCAAGATAGTGAGAGTGTCGATTTTCCACAACTAATGGAGAAGGTGGCACAAGTTAGCCCACTTTTGCGTGTGCGCTTTGCTACATCGCACCCAAAAGACCTTAGCGATAAATTGCTAGAGGTTATGGTGCGCTATCCAAATATATGCCGTAATGTTCACCTTCCTGCCCAGAGCGGAAGTAGCGTTGTGCTAGAGCGCATGAATCGTAAGTATGACCGAGAGTGGTATCTTGAGAGAATGGCTGCAATCAAGCGTTATTTGCCAGATTGTACTATATCTACCGATATTATTGCAGGCTTTTGTGGCGAAACCGAAGAGGATCACCAGCAAACCCTATCGCTTATGAAGGAGGTTGCCTATGAGTTTGCATATATGTTCAAGTATTCGGAAAGACCAAACACAAAGGCACACCGCACAATGAGCGACGATGTACCCGAGGAGGTTAAAGTTAAGCGTCTAACACAAATCATCGAGCTGCAAAATCAACTATCTAAACAAAACAACCAACGAGATATTGGCAAGTGTTTTGAGGTTTTGGTTGAGGGTGTGTCTAAGCGTAATAGCGAAGATTTGTTTGGGCGTACTTCGCAAAACAAAGTAGCTGTATTCCCTGCCAAAGGGTACAAGACAGGTGACTATGTAAATGTAAGAATCGAGTCGTGTAGTTCTGCAACTTTAGTTGGTGTGATTGAGGATTAGTTGACTCAGGTTGTAATTACAGAATAAATTAATAACTTTGTATGTTGGTGTGAGCTATCTTTAGGGGTGGCTTAGCCTTGTATAAATGTATAATATAGCCCTCCTAGGTGGGGGTAAAATGAACGATAATGGTAAATAAAGTTATATTAATAGGTAATTTGGGTGCAGACCCCGAGGTTCGTACACTAGAGAATGGTACCAAGGTTGCTCGCATTCGCATAGCTACTACTGAGCGTTATATGGCTCGTGAGACACAAGAGCGTAAAGAGCACACCGAGTGGCACCACCTAACTCTATGGAGAGGCCTAGCATCGCTAGCCGAGCAGTATATGCGTAAAGGTAGCAAGATATATGTCGAGGGTCGTATCCGCACACGTGAGTGGGTAGACGAGAACCAGCAGCGCCGTTTCTCTACCGAGATTCAGGCCGATGTTGTGAATCTGCTTGACAGTCGCCAAAATAGCGAGTCTGGTGGTTATGCTCCACAGCAGCAAGGCGGGTATTCGCAGCCACAGCAGCAAGGATACTCACAAGCACAAGGTGGCTACTCTCAGCCACAACAACAAGCGGCTTACTCACAACCTCAGCAGGCACAAGGTGGATATTCGCAGCCATCATATGGTCAGCAACCATCGCCTACGCCATCTTATGGGCAGAGTGCTCCTAACCAGAGCTATCCTCGTCCAGCAGCTGCACCAGCGCCAGCACCTGCTCCATCGGTAGGGGCAGATGATAGTGACGATCTACCATTCTAATTTTAAAGTAAATGAGCAATAGCAAAACAGATATAGGTAGAGGGTGTACCTTCTACAATGGTGAGAGCGAAGAGGATGCCCACGCAAAAGAGTGTGTGGGGTGCCATAAGCTCTCGTCACATGATTGGATGGAAGATCTTGCGGCATACTCTGAGAAATCAGATATTTTTGAGGTACGTTTCAAGAATACTCGCAAAGGATTCTACCGTAATGTTAACGATCTCCCTTTAAAAAAGGGCGATGTTGTGGCAGTGGAATCATCTCCGGGTCACGATATAGGCATCATTTCGCTTGTGGGCGATATGGTGCGTTTGCAGATGAAAAAATCGGGCTTCAATGCAGCCAATTTTGAATTTAAGAAGATATATCGCAAGGCAAAACCATACGATATAGTAAAGTGGCAAGAGGCAATTGCGCTAGAGCATTCGACAATGATTGGTGCTCGCCAAATAGCAGCAGATCTTGGGCTTAATATGAAAATTGGTGATGTTGAGTACCAAGGCGACAAGATAAAAGCAATCTTTTATTATATAGCCGATGAGAGAGTCGACTTTAGAGAGCTAATTAAGATTCTTGCCGATAGGTTCAGAATCCGCATCGAGATGAAGCAGATTGGTGCACGTCAAGAGGCTGGTCGCATTGGTGGTATAGCATCGTGTGGTAGGG
Source organism: uncultured Rikenellaceae bacterium (assembly GCA_964370235.1). Lineage (GTDB taxonomy): Bacteria > Bacteroidota > Bacteroidia > Bacteroidales > Rikenellaceae > CAYJIL01. The sequence goes on from CAYJIL010000027.1 coordinate 15,827, forward strand.
TTATGTGTTGTTCGTCATGGGTATCGAGCTTTGTTTCGGTAACAACCAATTCGGCAAGATTCCAAGATATTTCGCTTAATCCACAAAAGCTAGCAGGCCAGTGTGGTAAGCTAAAGTGTTGCCTAAACTATGAGGTTGACACATACATCGATGCCAAAAAGCGTATGCCTAAGGTGCTAGCTCCGCTAGAGACTATCGATGGGCAGTACCACTTGGTTAAGACCGATATTTTGGCAGGTAAGATGAGCTTTAGTAGCGACCCTACATCGTTTGTAAACGTAATTACGATTGATCCCGATCGTGTGCGTGAGGTAATAAAGCTAAACAGACGTGGTATCAAGGTCGAGCATTTGGTGCGTGAGCGCAAAGACTCATTGGGTGCAATACCCAAAGATCCGGGCTATAAGAGTGCCGTGGGCGAGGACAGCATAACACGCTTTGATAATAATTCGCCTGCTAAACGCAAGCGTCCTTCGTCTCGTAACAAACCTCAAGGTAGGCCACAGGGCGATAGAAAGCCAAGAGAGCAAGGCGAGCAGGACAAAGAACCACGTAGCGAGAGACCACGTAACCAATCGTTCAAACACAGAGAACCTCGCACCGATCGTGAGCCACGTGGCGAGAAACCACAAAATCGTGAGCGAGTAGTTAAGGGCGACAAGGTCGAGCGCACAGAGCGTCCTGAGCGCAAAGTTCAGCCAAAGGGCGAGGGGGGCGATGCAGCTTCGCGCAAGCGCAGATACAACAACCGCAAGCCATCAAATAAACCTAAGCCACCAACCACATAGTAGTGATGTTAGGGCGATTAGTTGTAGCTTTGGTTGCGGTGCTAGCCTTGTATGGGTGTAGTAACTCTAGCTCTAGGGTTTATGTAGGCTCTAGCGATACTCAGAGCTATATTTTGGGGCGCAAGAGTGGCTTTGTTTATCCCTACTTGAGCAGCGACTCGTTGGGGCTTTACAATATTGGAGTGTACATTCGTCACGATAACCAATATGTAAATGAGAGCTTTGATTTTAGCTTTGCAGTAGAAGACCCTATGGGTAGGGTGTGGCGTGATACACTATCGCTGCCAATTTATGGTAGTAATGGCAAGTATCGTGGATACCGCAACGTTAGGCTCTATAACCTAGAGCAAATTGTGGTAAACAGTGCCAACTTCAAAGAGCTTGGAGATTATAAATTTTATATAAAACCTATCGATAATAATATAGATGGTATTGTTAACGTGGGTGTTTTTTTAGAACAAGAAACAAAAACAGATGGGCAAGAATAAACATAAAAGATTTGCTGAGAATGACACCTTTGAGTGTCTAGTGCAACCACTATTCGAGGATGTCTTTGACAAAGATTATCCCCTAAAAGGTAACTGGAGAAAAGAGTTCTTTGGTAACGATAACCCTATTGTGCTAGAGCTAGGGTGTGGTAGAGGCGAGTACACAGTTGACTTGGCTAGAGCAAACCCAAATGTAAACTACATTGGAGTTGACATTAAGGGTGCTCGCATGTGGAGGGGTGCCAAGAGTGCAACCGAAGAGGGTTTAAAGAACGTGGGTTTTTTGCGTACACGCATCGAATTCATTACTTCGCTGTTTGCAGAGGGCGAAGTAGATGGTTTGTGGATTACCTTTGCCGATCCTCAACTTAAAAAGCGCAGAGCCGACAAGCGACTAACATCGCACCTATTCCTTAATATGTATTCAACATTTCTAAAGGAGGATGGCGTTATCAACTTAAAAACCGATAGCCAGCATCTACACCTATATACACGTAGTGTTATTAAGGATAACGAGTTAGACGAGCTGCTTTGCTCTAGCGATGTATATTCTGAGCCAGATACTTTGCCAAGCGAAGTATCACAAACTCAAACAACTTACGAAAAGAGATTCCTTGCCGAGGGTAAGCCAATTACCTTCCTTAGATTCTCGCTATGTGGTAAAAAGAGCTTTAAGAAAGCATATTTTGAGCTTGACGAGACATTAGAGTAGTTGCATACAAGATGGATAAGAGAGAGTTTAATCAACCAATATGGTGGGTGATACTGTCGGTATCGCTGCTAATAGCCTATATTGTGCTAGATCATCTGCTGGCTCCCGTGAGCCATAGCCTAACACTATCGCAACTAGTCGTAGATGTTGTGATATTGGTGGCTATTCTGGTAAACTTTTATAAGATAAGAATTAATGTCTGCACCGACCACATAGCAGTTGCCTATGGTGTTGGGCTTATTAATCATCGAATAGACCTAGAGCAGGTAGAGACTGTGCAAATTGTGCGTAACCGTACGGTTATTAATCTAAATCTCAAAACCATATATCTGGGTGCAACCTACAATTGGATTAGCCGCAATGCCTTGCTTTTGCACTTTAAGAATAGCCGTAGGGTTGTTAGTATTGGCTGCAATTGCTCTAATGCAAAGCAACTAAAGACAATTGTTGGGGCTCAGTTAAAGAGCAAACAGTCATAGAGCATTGGGTTGTAATAGACAAAATAGCTAAGAGAGTGTAACCCTTGTATGGGTTGTCATCTCTTGGCTATTTTTGTGTGAATCAGGCAAGTAGTAGAGTAGCGTGTTTTAAATTATACATTAATTAGTATTAGGTAAAATTTTGGATCAAATGTTAAAGAAACTATTTGGTTACGACAGTAGCGTAACAACTGTTAAACGAGAGATTTTGGCAGGTATAACCACTTTTCTTACCATGTCGTACATCTTGGTTGTGAACCCCGATATTCTTTCGGCTACGGGTATGGAGAAAGGTGCACTTTTTACAGCCACTGCGCTTGCTTCGGCGATAGGCACTTTTTTGTTGGCTATTTATGCTAAAATGCCTTTGGCTCAAGCGCCTAGCATGGGTATTAATGCCTTTTTTGCCTACACTTTGGTTTTGGCAATGGGCTACTCGTGGCAAACAGCACTTGCGGCTACATTTGTTGAGGGGATAATATTTATCTTGCTTACACTCTTTAATGTTCGTGAAAAAATTGTTGGAGCATTACCTGTTTCGCTATGTAATGCAATGACTGTTGGTATTGGTTTCTTTATTGCTTTTATAGGTCTAAAGAGCGGTGGAATTATCGAAAATAGCGAAAGCACACTGGTTACTTTGGCAACATTTTCGCCCTCGCAACTAATTGCACTACTGGGTATTATCATTTCGGGAGTGTTGATTTATCGCAAAGTGCGTGGTGCGCTATTAATCTCTATACTCATTTGTACGCTGCTATCGCTTGCAATGGGAATTACCAAAGTACCACAAAATTTTAGCCCAGTATCAATGCCTGCATCAATTGAGTCTACGTTTATGCAGCTCGATTTTAAGGGGCTGTTAAGCCTAGATATGATCATTACGATAGCCCTTTTGGTGTTTATGGATTTGTTCAATACAATTGGAACACTTGTTGGGGCGGCATATCAAGCCAATATGGTGGGTAGCGATGGCGAAATTCCTCGCATTAAGCAATCGCTTATGTCAGATGCCGTTGCCACATCGGTAGGTGCTGTTTTGGGCACATCTACCGTTACTACATACACCGAGAGTTGTGCAGGTGTAGCCGAGGGTGGGCGTTCGGGATTAACGGCATTCACTACGGCAGTACTGTTTTTGGTGGCACTTTTCTTTTCGCCAGCATTTATGCTTGTGCCTTCGCTTGCTACAACGGGTGCGCTTGTAATTGTGGGAGTAATGATGTCGGGGCTAATGAAGATGATTAACTTTGACGATATGAGCGAGGCGCTTCCTGCCTTTATTACCATAATCGTTATGATTCTTTCGTACTCAATTGCCGATGGTATTGCTATGGGTATTATTTCATATACTATGGTTAAGCTATTGTCGTCGAGAACACGCGAGCTAAACGTTTCGATAATTGTGATAACAATATTGCTCGTTGCTAAATTTGCTGTTGATGCAGTAATGTAGTAAAACTTCTGAGAATCAATTATAACGCAATAGATGATTAACCGCCAATGAATATGCAATTCTTGGTGGTTAATTAGTATTATAAAATGAATTATAATTTACATTATGTTAAATACCATTATTTAAACCCTCTCCCAAATCCACTTTGCTTGCCTTTTTTAGTTCTTGGTACAAAATTGGCTACCTAGCTCGTGCTACACCTTATTACTACTTCTGTTTATAGATATATTTTTCTATTTGGTGAAACTCATCTTTGCCCTTTTGTGTTAAATCGCCATAGAACGAAAACAGAACCCATAGTGCTGCTTTCTCTAAATTGTTGCGCTTGGCTCGTTTGACTATGCACTGTTCAACTATGTGTGAACCGAGCCACCAACACAGTATTATCGTTCTATTATTTAGGGCTGTTTGGCTATACGTTTGCTCGTCTATGTTCATATATTGGTTCTGGCCGAGTAATTGCATGCTCGTGGCTACAAAGTCGCTACATAGCTTGATATATTGCCCTGTCATTTGCTGCTTGTGCTCTGTTAGACACACATCGCCACCCATGTACATTACAACACCTCGATAATCGTACATTAGTTTACACATGCCTTTAATGAGTAAAAATAGCTGCTTAACATCTAGTAAGCTAGGTAGACGCACCACGCTACCCTTGAGTTTGTGTATAAACTCGTCCCAAATAGCATGTGCAATATCTTCTCGCTTGGCATAATGATATGTAATATTGCCGGGGCTAAGCGACAACGAGTTCGCAAGAACATCTATGCGAAAATGTACCATGCCATATCTATTAATCATTCCTAGCGATTGCTCTATAATAGTTTGATTTGTAGAGTGTTTAGTGTTATATTTCGATTTAGTTTTGGCCATGTTTAGTTATGTTATTTGCTACTGATTTGTATTGTGCGTGTGCTGTGGGCGTAAAATTGGGTGCTAGAGAGTGCATTATAGTTAGTGCCATTGATTTGTATCTATCATCTTGTGGTGTGGCCATCATATAGTTAACAGACCATGATAGGTTGGTTAAAAAAATCCTAATTTGGTATGTCTGTAAACTTTTTGATTGTATCTCGACCATATATCCCCCATCTATTAGGTATTTGTAGGCTCTCAAGATGTATTTAATTGCTATAATCGTGTTTTCTTTGTGTGAAAGCACATCTTTTTTGATGAGCCCCACATCGCTATTTTTGTGGCTCACTACCCCTCTGTGCTTATACAATATTGTTATAATATGGGTAATTAGTAGGTATAGTTGCTTTATATCTATTAAAGGCGAAATGTATAGATTACAACTATCTTTTATTTTTGTGCTACAATTTTGCCAAATTGCAGTAGCAATATCCTCTTTGCGACCAAAATGATAGGTTATATTCCCGGGGCTAATATCAAGTTGTTTAGCAACACTATCAATTCTAAATGCGCTCATTCCCATTTTGTTAATAAGCTCGTTTGAGACTTTGAGTATTGCCTCGTGGGTCGATTGCTTGACCCTTGGCACAGCTTGTTGTTTAGGTTTTAAAGATTCTGTTTTCATGCTAACAAAAAATTAACTAATATTGTAAACCGAATGGAGTATTTGAGTTTGTAATATTATTTGCTACAAAAACCTAACCATTTTTAGAATTTTACTACTTTTGCATTAAAATTTATCTAAAATTATTAATATACCCAACTACTAATATGGGTAACATCAAAAAATAGAGACTATGTACGGAGAGATCAAAAATCACCTAACATCGGAACTTCAAGCCATTAAGGAGGCAGGTCTGTTCAAAAACGAAAGAATCATTACAACTGCTCAGGACGCTGTAATTAAAGTGAACTCAGGAAACGAAGTGCTTAACTTTTGTGCAAATAACTACCTTGGGCTATCGTCTAACCCTAGACTTGTAGAGGCTGCATCTAAGGCGATGCAATCACACGGCTTTGGTATGTCGTCGGTGCGTTTTATTTGTGGAACACAAGACCTGCACAAAGAGCTAGAGAAGGCTATTTCGGACTATTTTGGAACCGAGGATACCATTCTTTATGCTGCATGTTTTGATGCTAATGGTGGCGTGTTTGAGCCTCTTTTGAACGAGCAAGATGCAATTATATCGGACTCTTTGAACCACGCTTCTATTATCGATGGTGTTCGTCTATGTAAGGCTAAGCGCTACCGCTATGCAAATGCCGACATGGCAGACCTAGAGGAGCAACTAAAGCTAGCTCAAGCACAAAGATTTCGCATTATTGTTACCGACGGTGTATTCTCAATGGATGGTAACGTAGCTCCAATGGACAAGATATGCGAGCTAGCAGCAAAGTATGATGCACTAGTGATGGTAGATGAGTGTCACTCGGCAGGTGTTGTTGGTGCAACAGGACGTGGTGTTACCGAGCAGTTCAATATTCGTGGTCAGGTAGACATTATCACCGGTACGCTAGGCAAGGCGTTTGGTGGTGGTATTGGTGGCTTTACAACGGGTCGCAAAGAGATTATCGAGCTACTTCGTCAGCGTTCGAGACCATATCTTTTCTCTAACTCTATTCCTCCTGCAATTGTAGGTGCTTCTATCGAGCTATTTAAAATGCTAGCCGAGTCAGACGAGATTCATAGCCGCCTAAGTAGCAACGTAGAGTACTTTACTGCTAAAATGAAAGAGGCTGGCTTTGACATTAAGCCTACGCAGTCGGCAATATGTGCTGTTATGCTATATGATGCACCATTGTCTCAGCGTTTTGCCGAGGCTCTGCTAGAGAAAGGTATATATGTGATTGGGTTCTACTACCCTGTTGTTCCAAAGGATCAGGCACGCATACGTGTTCAGGTTTCGGCAGCGCACACAATGGAGCACCTAGATAAGTGTATTGCAGCATTTACAGAGGTTGCAAAAGAGCTAGGTGTCCTTTAAGCATTGCTACCTTAAAATACCCCTAAATCCGATTTTGGGAGATTATAGGTTGTACTATATAAAGAATCGATAAGCTTCTTTTTAAAGCTTACTGGTTAGAATTTTATAGTATAACAATAGTTAATATATTTATAATGGGGCTGTCTCTATCATAGTTTTGAGACAGCCCCTTTTTAGTAATCTATATGAAAGATTTTGCAGCAATAGATTTTGAAACTGCCAATCAAGAGCGCACAAGCGTGTGTAGCATTGGAGTGGTAATTGTGCGTGATGGTAAGATAGTAGAACAGTTCTATCGCCTTGTTAAGCCCTACCCCAACTTCTATACCTATTGGGCGAGCCAGTGCCATGGGCTAACCGACAGAGACACTTGTGATGCCCCAATTTTCCCGCTAGTGTGGGAAGAGATTTCGCAACGCCTCGATGGGCTAACACTAATAGCACATAACAAGAGTTTTGACGAAGGGTGCCTAAAAAAGTGCCACGAGCACTATGCTATGTTCTACCCTAACTACCCGTTCTTGTGCACGATGCAAGCATCTCGCAAGCTCTTTGGCAAGAGCCTGCCTAACCACCAGCTACATACTGTTTCGGCTCACTGTGGCTATATATTAGACGACCACCACCACGCCCTAGCAGATGCAGTAGCATGTGCACACATTGCAATGCACCTAGATATGCCATAGCGACTTACTACTCTATTTATATATTATCGACTCGCTTTTTATTGCCGATATTCTTAAAGCAAGATCGGCAGAGTCGCTCTCTATTGCCTTTAGCTTAGTTAAGTTATTGTGATCCGAAGTAAAATCTGTTGTGTACACTAGCTCGGAGAACCCACTATATGTATTAATATATTTAGGGTCAAAATTATTAGGGTTACTACCCTTAGGGTATGTTTCAATAGCTATTATAACTCGATATGTACCAAATAGTTGATATGCATGTGGTTGAGTAATGATATTAACTAACCTAATATCGCTCCCCATTAAAGTTGTGAACATACCATCGTCAGGCGTACACTCCATATCATCAATTACATACTTCCATAGCCAGTCACCATCTGTTTTGCTCTCTTCTCCTACGTACCTAGTAATTGTTAGTCCTGCAGAGATTTTGAATGCCCTTTCTATGTTTCTTATCCGAGGGTCTAGTCTTTGATAAAAAAATGGTAGAAGATATTTACTTTGTAGTATCTGGTATAGATTTAGATTAAATAGAGATTTGTTAACTTTGACAGGAATATCTGATATTTGATTGTATTTAAACATAAATGGATCTTTAAATTTTTGAGCATCATATTCTCCATTGCTACCCTGTACATCGATTTGCTTAATACCGATTTGCATGCCGTTACTCTTTATGCGATTATTAATAGCATAATCAATAGAACTAGCCTCTTTTATATCTGTTATTGGACTGAGTTTTGCATACACGAATGGGTGTTGTGATATTGGCTTAGCCACAGTATCAAAACTAATAGTAAAGCCTTCGGCATAGCTCCCCTTGGGCTCCATTAGCTTTGCTTCGACACGTCTTTGCCCTGTTATTTCGGGTATTTCTGCGCTAAAACGCTTACTTTGTGGGTCGATTTGAGCCGTATAGAACTCATCATCGTTACCGTCAAAGAAAATAGCTACCGAGTAGCCTTTTTTCAGTTTGCGCTCACCTATTGCATTCACCTCTCCGCTAATGGTTTGGCTAAGCTCTATTGGAGATTTCATATCTTGCTTTTCGCCCCTAAGTGCCTTCTCAATATCATATGGCGAGCTGCTATACATCTCTCCTTCAATATTGATAAGGTCGCTTTTATTAGCGATTGATACATAAAACTTATCGGCAGTTGTTAAGCTATCGATCATTTGCGATGTGTGATTGTTGAGTGCACTACGAGCTATAACGTCTGCATTGTCAGAAAGAAGTGACATATAAAACTCTCCCAATGGTAGATCTGCCCTTGGGATAATATAGCGGCTCTTTCCCGTGCTAATCTCCTGCAAAGAGAGAAGCTCATAGGCACTATATATTGCTACAAATTTTGCCTCTCCACTGTTATTTGCCACTACCTCTAGCCCTGCACCTGTTAAACGTGTCGAGAGAGCTTCGCCCGCTAAGCGTGCCTTGTTGTCATTGTAGCGCACTTGATAATCCTCTTTTCCCACTATAATTGGGTGGTAGAATAGCCCCGAATGGTCGAAATTAAGCATATAACTACTATATCCACAAATAGTATACATACCATCAGTGAGGTGTAAACCAATAGGGATTTTACCTATTAACTCGCCATCAGCACCTCTTTTATACTTACCATGATATACTACTTCGTTACTACTATTTAGTAAATCAAAATAGACAAAGCGACTTGTGAGTGTATCGCCCAAGCCACCTTTAATATACCCTGCAAAAGAGATTGAATCGCCTACCATGTAACGATCTTTAACCGTGTGTACGTATAACTGCTCCGAAGGGATAAAATTTTCGGCATTTTTCCATATAGTTTGTTCGCTAAGCTGCGCAAAGGCAGATACCGTGAATGCTAGACTACACGATAGTAGCATGATAAGTTGTGGGATTATCTTCATGGCTACAATTTTTAATTTGTGCTATTACATGCATATTAATAAGATGGGTATATTGCAAGTATAGTAAAATTTATTGAATTTTACAAATATTATTTAACATGTTAAAAGTTTTAATTATAAGATAGTTAGCACTAGTC
>CAYJIL010000028.1:0-25241 GCA_964370235.1 uncultured Rikenellaceae bacterium
TACCCCATTCTTGTCTCTGAATTTGATTGTATTACCAACGCTTACGGTACTCTAACGGTGCAACTCCCGAGTTCTTTTTAAAGAACTTACCAAATGATGCCTGATCCGAGAAACCTAGCTTAGCCGATATTTGTAGTATCGTACCACTCCTATCTCTTAGCATTAGTCGTGCTTGTGACATTAATGCTCTACAAATAAAGTAGTAAACAGTTTTATTAGTTTGCTTCATCACTAGCCTCGATAGATATTGTGGTGTAATGTTTAGCTTAGCTGCATAAAACGGAATATCTCGCTTTTCTCTGCCATACTCATCGAGTAGTGCCATAAAGTTCTCGATAATATTGTCGGCTCTGTTGCCTGCGTTCTCTGTGCACTTGGGAGCACACATCATATTCGATGCATCGAATAGCAACAACGATAGAGCACACAGTGACATTTCTCTATAATAGATGTGGTTTTGCGAATCTAATGTTTCAATCAAACCATCAATCCTACATATAAGTTGTTCGATTTCCGAATCTGTAGCTTTGTTAATAGGACTCTCGTATAGTTTGTTAAAGAAGCCCACCGAAAATAGTTTCCTTGGCATAGAAATATCGGCTATAAACTCCTTGCTAACAATCATCATTCTTGCGTCTACATTGGGTGAGTATGACGACACCTTAATTGTTGAATCTCTAAACAAGAAAAGAATATTATTTTTGCTAATGATCGATGTATTCTCATTATTGATTGATACGCCTATCTCGCCATTCTTTACAATGAGCATAAAGAAACCCTGTATGAGTATTTCCTTATTAATAATCTTTTCCGAAATGGTTTGCGCTGCCAATATCTCACCATCAAGCATGCCTCTCTGAGGTATAATGCCAACTAGATCCTTTAGATACTTATCTTCCATAAATCAACGCTTTAGTGTAATTAAAAACAGTTGTGATTTTTACTTTCTAACCTTAATACAAAGATATGTATATAATTTGTTCTAATCAACTATATCTTTAGCACATTAGTCCGATTCTGTTGTTGATTTGTCCTATTCGTTTATTTTTATCTTTTTAGTTCAACGCAAAAAGACACCTATCGCTATGATAGGTGTCCAAAATTTGCTTTAACCCTCTTATTAGAGATTGTGTTTATCTACTAAAGAGCGTTAACGTGAAGAGCTAGACTACTCTTAAGGTTAGCTGCTTTGTTCTTGTGGATAATGTTGCGCTTAGCAATCTTATCAAGCATTGAAGCAACCTTAGGAAGAAGAGCGATAGCTGCATCTTTCTCTGTTGTATTACGTAGAGCTTTTACAGCGTTACGTGTAGTCTTGTGGTAATATTTATTACGAAGTCTTCTTGTTTCTGTCTGACGAATTCTCTTTTTCGCGCCTTTGTTATTTGCCATTATTTTAAGAAATTTTAATTATTCTTTTCTGTTTTTATATGTAGTCCATAGGGGAATCGAACCCCTGTTACAAGAATGAAAATCTTGCGTCCTAACCACTAGACGAATGGACCATCTGGTATCAATTAGTGGGTGCAAAGATAGGTAAGAAAATTGGACTTTCAAAATTTTTTGAACTTTTTTTCTAATATACTCAACTCTTTGTCAGTAGGTGTGTGCAAAAGTAGGGTATTTTACCCCCAAAATTCACATTTGCTCAAGCAGAGTAAACTACCACTATGGCTGTGATGTGTGCCCGACCAAAATGCTTGGCACCACTTTTGCCGCTAATTATTAAGGAGGCTACCTATTAAATAAAATAGATAACCTCCTCTTTTATGAAGTGTATTTATTTTAGAACTTAAGAGATGTACCAATCGATAGCATGTGCGCCGAAGTTGTGTAGTTACCTACAAATGGCTGCATTGCACCACCAGCTAGGATGTTCTCATATGGGTATGAACCCATACGCTCTGGATCTGCCGAAGTTAGGTAGCCATAAGATACATCGATAGTAAGGTTGCGATTTTGTGTTGGTAGAATACTAAAACCTGCTGTATAACCAATCTTTGTCATCGATGGAGTCTCTGGGTTAAGATAGTCTGATCTAACAGGGCTCTCGTCTACATAAAGACCTACACGGCCAATAAGCCAATCTGTTGCGTCAAACTGAGCACCCATTCTCACCATAATAGTGTTGTCGTAGTTTTTAACCGAGTAAATATCCTCGATCTTTAGCTCGGGCTCGTTAAATGTAAGCGTAAGGTCTTCGTATGCGCTCCAGCCTACATATTGTAGCTCTGTTGTAAACTCCCACTTGTCTGTTGGGCGGAATGCTGCACCAATCGACAATGTCGAAGGCAACGGAAGCTCCGAAGAGAAAGTACCTTGGTCTAGTTTTGGAATAATGCCAGTAGCCGCAAGAATTTGCTGTACTGCGCTATTTGCATAGATAAGCTCTGCTGTACCAGCATCAAGACCCATCATAATCTTTGAACGGTAAGACGCACCAATTGTCCACTGCTCGTTGATATCATACATTGCACCAACGTTGAAACCAAACTTAACGCCAGCATCGCCACCTAGCTTAGCCGAAAGAAGAGGATTGTTACCAACGCCTTGTATAACTGGAGCATAATCGCCCATACCTGCTGCTGTAAGCATACCTGCAATTGCATTGTTTGATGCATCGCCTACTGGGAACATCGAACGAGATAGGCTAAAGCTACCCCATGCAATAGAAAGTCCACCACCAATCGATAGCTTGTCGTCAAGTAGCTTGTACGAAATAGTTGGCTGTACGTTGTACGACTCAAGGCTAATATCCTGCACAAGGTGTGCACCAGCCCAGTTATCACCCCAGTCGATTGACGAACCATAAGGCGTGTTAAAACTAAGACCTAGTGCAAGGTCGTCAGTTAGCTTATAGTTAAAGTATAGGTGAATAGGTGTCGATATTTTGCTTACGTTCTCGTGGCTAATAACCGAACCTGTGTAGTCGTTTTGCTCAAAAGTTGCTTTTGGGCTAATTGCTGTTACACCTAGCGAGTAGCTAAAGCGAGACTCTTGGTGTGCTGCTGCTGCTGGGTTAAACCATATCGACTCCGAATCTAGCTTTAGGGCAACACCTGCGTGTCCCATACCTAGTTGCTTAGTGCTTAGTGTATTCACTTGGTAGCCCTCAGCCATTGCATTAAGAGATAGCGCTGCGGCTAATAATGAAACAAAAAGTTTTCTCATAAATGATCTTTTTTATATGCGAAATAGCATAAATTACACTATGTCGCCATTATTATTTTTTAGAGCGAAAGCCGTTTTATAGGCCTTCTGTACTAAATTAACCGTGCAAAAGTACATAAAGATAGGTCACTATCCAAATTTTGTGTGCATTATAGGTGATGTGATGTCATTTTATGGTAATAATTAACATGTAAATTCGAGAGCAAAAACAAGTTTATTATTAACATAAGTTAACCTATATGTCGCTTTGATTGCCAAATGCCGAGCAATACCATTTGTTTGCCTAACTCTTGCTCATCTACACCTTTAAATTTTGTATTAAACTATTTAGTGCATAAGAAAAGTTATCATCTAATTCTTTATAGAATAGCAATAGTGTTCAACCAAAATAGCTTGCTAGCTAAACATGTTTATATACATTATATATACAGCTATGGCAAATAACAAAAAATGAACTGTCCCCAAAAAGTTAGATAAAAACTTTTGGGGACAGTTCATAATAAGCTATATATTCTCCTATTTTTTCAGGAAACAACACTTTAAGACGATATTCGAGCCTTCGATTCGGCAATCAACCTCTTCGGGATTGTCTGTTAGTCGAATACTCTTTACCTTTGTACCACGCTTAATTATCATCGAAGAACCTTTTACCTTTAGGTCTTTAATAACAGTAACAGCATCGCCATTCTCTAGGATAGCGCCATTGCTATCTTTTGCTACGCTCGCAACCTCTTCGTTAGCGTTTTGCTCGCTCCACTCATTTCCACACTCTGGGCATTGGAACATCGTTCCGTCAAAATAACCTAGTTCTCCTTGGCAGCTGCCACACACAATTTTCTCACTCATAAAATTTAGTTTTGCGCAAAGTTAAAAAAAAATAGTGACTTTGAGCACGTTTAAACAGTTTAAATTGATTTTAAGTGGTTTAACTCTTTGATTTTATTAGTATTTTATATATATTTGTAGTAACACTAATACCGAATCAATCATGAAACCATCACTACGAACCATCGCCCAGGATCTAGGTTTATCCAAAGCGACCATATCATGGATTCTCTCTGGAAAAGGTGTGCAGAGGGGTTTTTGTGATGCGACGATAAAATTAGTGACCGAGCATGCTAAAAAAGTGGGGTACCGCCCCAACCTATTAGCTCGAAGTTTGTCTATGGGAGTTACCAACACTGTTGGGCTTGTAATTCCGGCCATAGGCGATACTTTTTACTCTCAAGTCACTCAGGCTATTGAGGAGCATCTTCAAAATCATGGATATACACTTATTATCAGTACTTCTGAAGGCGACCCGCTTAAAGAAGAAAGAATCGTGCAATCGCTAATGGCGCAGCAAGTCGATGGGCTCATTATCGCTCCAGCAATGGATGATAGTGCAACATTGAACGATGTAACAAGTAGCGGATACCCGCTTGTTTGCATCGACCGCCACACTGGAATAGACCAGTGTAACTACGTTATCGTTAACAACGAACAAGCTAGCTTTGACCTTGCTTCGGCAATTATCAAGCGTGGAGCCAAAAAGATTGCTATTATCATTTCGGATAGCCATCTCGATGTAATTCAGCGTCGACAAGCCGGCTACCGCAGGGCACTCGAAACCAACGGGCTTTATTATGACGACTCGTTAGTTATCGACATACCCAAAACGTTGTTAGAGAGCGATATTGACAAAGCTATTGCAAACTTGCTAGAGAAGCATCCCGACTTAGACGGATTTTTCTTTGCAACCCACTATATAGCCATTGAGGCTATTAGGTACTTCTCACGTGTGGGTATCGATTACAATAAGCGTTTTGCAATGGGCTCATTCCACACAGCAGCAGCACTAGAGGTGCTTGCACCGGGTATTATAATCTCGCTAATGCCAATTGGTCAAATAGGACATCAGGCAGTTGATAAGCTTGTAAAGAATATCAAAGATCGAGACAACTTTACCCCAGAGCCACTTGTGCTCAGTAACACATTACTAGCAGCTATTTAGCACATCTACGTTGCCCCCTTTCCCTTATATTATATCACATTGCTTTTGGGGCAAATATTATATGACTATCTTTTACAAAAGAAATTACTATCCCCTAGTTACACCGTTGCATTTACGCCCATATTTATTATAACTAATTTCTTTAAAATAGGTTGCAAGCAACCAGTAACAACACAAAAAAGGTTGGAGACATAATCCCCAACCCCTAAATTGTCGTACCCTTTTGGCTACTTCTTGCGCTCTATCTCTTTTAGGTTGTCTATGTTTTTCTTTCTAAGGAAATCGTAGACCCCACCAATGTGCTCAATAACTCTACCATTAGAGAACTCATACACCTTGTCGGTTAGCCCATCAAGGAAATCTCTATCGTGCGAAACTACAATAAGAGTTCCATCAAAATCTTTGAGAGCTTGTTTCAATACACCCTTGGTCTTTAGGTCGAGGTGGTTGGTTGGCTCATCAAGAATTAGCAAGTTTACAGGCTCAAGCAGTAGTTTTATCATTGCTAGGCGTGTACGCTCACCACCAGATAGTACCTTTACATACTTGTCGATATCGTCTCTACCAAACATAAATGCACCCAAAATATCTCGAATCTTGGTGCGAATATCGCCCACCGCTATATCGTCAATTGTCTTAAACACTGTGTTTGTCTCGTCTAGTAGCGATGCTTGGTTTTGTGCAAAGTAACCAATCTTTAGGTTGTGGCCAAGTTGTAGCGAACCTTCAAAATCAATTTCGCCCATAATAGCTTTAACCATTGTAGACTTACCCTCGCCATTCTTGCCAACAAAGGCTATCTTCTCGCCTCTTTCGATGGTGATAGATGCTTTGCTAAACACATTGTGCTCGCCATAGTTTTTGGTTAGCTCATTGGTAATAACAGGGTATGAGCCCGAACGAGGCGAAGGCGGAAAGCGCAAGTTTAGCGAACTGTGATCTACCTCGTCTACCTCTATTATCTCTAGTTTCTCTAGCATTCTAACACGAGATTGTACTTGGTTGGTCTTTGAGTAGGTACCCTTGAAACGCTCGATAAACTCTTTGTTCTCGGCTATCATTTTTTGTTGGTTCTCATACGCCGCTTGTTGCTGTGTGCGTCGCTCCTCTCGCAGCTTTAGATATTCCGAATAGTTAACCTTGTAGTCATATATGCGCCCCATCGTAATTTCGATAGTGCGAGTTGTGATATTATCTACAAATGCTCTATCGTGAGATATTACCATTACCGAATTTGCGTGGTTAATGATAAAGCTCTCTAGCCATTCGATACTCTCGATGTCGAGGTGGTTGGTCGGCTCATCTAGTAGTAGTAGGGTAGGGCGCTGAAGTAGTAGCTTTGCTAGCTCAATGCGCATGCGCCATCCACCACTAAACTCTGTGGTTTGTCTATCAAAATCGCTACGCATAAATCCAAGCCCCAAAAGCGTACGTTCTACGTCCTCTTGGTAGTTTGTTAGGTCTATGTCGTAAAACTTCTCCGAAAGCTCTGTAAACTTCTCGATAATAGCCATATACTCGTCACTATCATAGTCGGTGCGAGTTGTTAGCTGCTCGTTAAGCGCATCTATCTCTTTTTGTGCCTCAAGCAGGTGTTTAAACGCTAGAGTTGTCTCTTCAACTACCGTTCTGCCATTCTCTACCATTAGGTGCTGTGGTAGGTAGCCAATCTTTCCTCCGCTCACTGTTGTTACACGCCCTCTGGTTGGAGTTTGCTCGCCAGCTATAATCTTAAGCATGGTAGATTTACCTGCTCCGTTTTTGCCCATGAGAGCAATCCTATCTTTGTCATTTATAACAAACGAAATATCCTTAAAGAGTGCGCTGCCGCCAAACTCTACCGTCAATCCATCTACTGAAACCATCTTATACTATATTAATTTGGGTGCAAAGATAGCATAACTGCATGAGATAGCAAAAGTCACAACAAGTTAGCTACACCTTTTGTGTGTGCTGGGCTGCTACTAGTGATATGTTATTAGGTACTTTATATGGTGGATCTAGGGAACGGTACGACGTATATTAATTCACCCCAACGCCCTACCAAACATTAGCAAAAAAGAGTTAAATAGCATATCGGCTATTTAACTCTTTTAACGTATATTAGAATCACTAGTTTACTTCCAGCGAATAGATTTTACCACTCCCTTTATTTGCCCAAGCCTATATACAACGCTATCGAGCACTCCCGAAGATGGTACTTCGACCGTAACAATTGCTTTGACTCCCTTGCCATAGTCCATAGAGATAGAGCGTAGAGTAACTTTAAGCTCTTTTAATATATCACGTACACTATGCTCAAGCCCCAAAGTATCTTCGCACACGAGCGCAACTTTGGCAGAAAAATCGCCACCTGCAGCCGAGCTACTCCACTTTGCATCCATAACTCGGTATGGATAACGAACCACAAGCTGTTGTGCATTAAGACAGTCGACACGGTGCACTGTTATTCCGCTACCAACAGTCACAAAAGCAAATATATCGTCGCCTAGCACAGGGTTACAGCACTTTGCCATTTTGTATGCGATATTACCAATTGCATTATCAATTACCAAAGCATCTTTTGCCTGCTGTTTATTAATAACCTTTTCGCTACGTACTTCGGTAGTGCGTAGTATATTTTCGCCACCAATATGCCTAGTCAAAAGATCTTTTACCTCTGCCATAGTAATCTTGTCTTGCGCAATCATACCATACAAATCGAGACCACTCTTCACCTTGTAGTACTTACTCAGCAGGTTAACACTCTCTTCGATAGAGAGTGATATTTTCCAGTTCTTAATTTTGCGCTCGAGCTCCTCACGACCTAGCTGTGCTTGTTTTGCTTGCTCCTCACGCAGGTATAGCTTTATGCGATTGCGTGCCTTGCTAGTTACTACTAGATTGAGCCAATCGACCTTTGGCTTTTGGTTTTTAGATGTTTGAATCTCGACCAAGTCGCCATTCTTTAGCTTTTCACGTATTGTGACATTCTTATTGTTTACCTTGGCACCAACACACCTCGACCCTAGCGATGAGTGTATCTCAAAGGCAAAATCTAGCACCGAAGCACCTCTCGATAATCGGCGAATATCTCCATTGGGAGTAAACACAAAAATTTCTTTGTCAGAAGTACCAATCGAGTCATCTAACTTAATATTATCGCCCTCGAACTGCACTCCCTCCATCATCTCTCTCAGGCGAGATAGCCACATTTCGCCATCTGCTGCACCGTCAGATACTCCTTTGTATTTCCAGTGTGCTGCAATACCACGCTCTGCTACCTCGTCCATGCGCTCTGTACGTATCTGCACCTCGACCCAGCGTCCCTCTTTTGTGACAACAGTAGTGTGCAAAGACTCATAGCCATTACCTTTGGGTATAGAGATCCAATCTCTCATGCGCTCGGTATTGGGGTTGTATATGTCAGAAACAATTGAGTAGCTTAGCCAACAATCTGCCTTCTCTTTTATGGGTTCGCTATCTAAAATAATGCGAATAGCAAAAACATCATACACCTGATCAAAAGGTATGCGCTGCTTTTTCATTTTGCGCCATATCGAATATACACTCTTGGTACGACCTTTGAGAGTATATTTCATATCGGTTTGCTTCATGCGCTCGTTGATAGGGCGTATGAACTTCTCAATAAAATCTTCTCGCCATGCCTTTGTGCGCTCTAGCTGCAAAGTAATACCTGCATAGTCTGCTGGCTCAAGATACCTTAGCGACAGATCCTCCATTTGGGTTTTAATTTGGTATAAACCCAACTTATGTGCCAATTGAGAGTATATATCGAGTGTTTCCCACGATTTTTTTGTACGCTTTGCCTCGGGGAATATATGCAGCATTCTCATCACCTCTAGCCTATCGGCCAGCTTAATGAGTATGATTCTAGGATTTGTAGAATAGGATACTATTAGGTCACGAAAGTGCTCGCTCTGCGAGGTATCGTGGTTGGTATCTACTGCCGAAATATTATTTAGACCCATAAGCACACCTGCACACTCACTACCAAACTTCTTGCGAATTTCGTCCATTGGAATGAGGTTTAGGCGTACAACATCGTGCAAAAGTGTTGCAACCACCGAATTGCGCCCCAAACCAAGCTCATTAATAACGATAAGTGCCGTATTAATTGAGTGATTGACCATAGGGTCGCCATTATATCTTTTATATGGTTCTAGTTCTTGTATAGCCACTCGCATAGCATTCTTGATTATGCTATATGAGTTTTCGCTATATCGCAGCTTTGCTGTTTGTAGTAGCTCTTTGTAAATATCCATTTCTCCCTTATTTGTGGTTAATAGTAGGCTAGGTTCTCTCTAGCGATACTACTGTTCCGATCCGTGGTACTCTTACATTTATTCCTCGCCTTCGGGCCTCAAACCTAAAGACTCTTGGGGGGTCACCCATTGCCTCGTCGGAGAGGCTATATGTGCCATAGTGCATGGGTATGGTGAGATTGGCTCCCATTACCATTGCAGCATCTAAGGCTTGGTGTGGTGATATGTGATTGGCACGCATAAACCAGCGTGGTTTATATGCACCAATACCCATTATTGCACAATCAATTTTATCAAAAAGCAGCGGTAGTTCTTTAAAGTGGTTGCTATACCCTGTGTCGCCACTAAAGTATAGGCGGTAGCTGTCGCTTTCGATCATAAACGCACCCCAAAGGCGTGTTCCGCCATCGGTAGCTGTTCGTTTACCCCAGTGTTGGGCAGGCAAAAACGTTAGCTTTACACCATCTTCGGATAGTTGTTGATACCATCCCATCTCTACAATTTGTGTTCGACGACTCCATTTGCTAATGAGCTCGCCTACGTCTAAACCACAAATAACTTTTACCTTTGGGTTTAGGCGCAACAACTGCTTAACAGATTTGCGGTCGAGATGGTCGTAGTGGTCGTGGCTAATTAAGATATAGTCTATATTCTTAAAAATATTCACGTGCATAGGTAGCGGACTACGCCTACGAACAAAAGGTATGCGACCAAATATTGGGTCAATCAACATACGCTTACCACCAATCTGAATATAGAATGAGCTATGGCCAATCCAAAAAAGTGCATCTCCCACAATTTCGTCTAGCGATTCAACCATATTGGGCTTGGGTCTCCACCTCTCCATAATCTTCTCTTTCCAATCGGGATTGGGCGAGAAACGCCATTGGGCTACCGATAGTATGCCGTGCCCTTGGCTACGATACAGGTTGGAGAAGCAACCGCTAACTTTGCGATTACCTCTCCAATCCCTTTTGATTATTGGAAGGGATTCGTTAAAACAATATTTTGATTTACCCCCTTGCCCACTCATAACTAATATATTATATGACTTTATCCTACGATGTGCCCTTCTTTAATTAGATACTGTGCAATTTGAACAGCGTTAAGTGCTGCACCCTTTTTAATTTGATCGCTTACCGACCAAAACGAAATACCATTACCCGATATATCTTTGCGTACACGCCCCACATACACAGGATCTTTGCCTGCAATATCTAGTGGCATTGGGTACACTTTGTTTTTTGGATCATCCATTATTACAAGACCAAGAGAGTTAGCAAATGCTAAATTAACCTCTTCGACTGTTAGCTCACGCTCGGTCTCAACCCAAATGCTCTCGCTATGTGCACGCATAACTGGTACTCTAACACAAGTTGCACTAACGATAATATCCGAGTGCATAATCTTGCGAGTCTCGTTATACATTTTCATTTCCTCTTTTGTGTAGCCATTCTCGGTGAAAACATCTACCTGAGGAATTACGTTATATGCTAGCTGATATGCAAAGTTCTCAACCGTTACTTCTTCGCCCTCAACTAGCTGACGATTCTGCTCTACAAGCTCGTCCATAGCTGCTGCTCCTGCACCACTAGCTGCTTGGTATGTCGAAACGTGAACCTTGGTAATGTGCGAAAGGTTTTCGATAGCCTTTAGCGCAACCACTAGCTGAATGGTAGTACAGTTGGGATTGGCAATAATACCCTTTGGAGGGTTAATTGCATCCTCGGGGTTAACTTCTGGTACAACAAGCGGAACTTGTGGATCCATGCGGAATGCACTAGAGTTATCAATCATGATAGCACCATGCTTGGTAATAGTTTGTGCATACTCCTGCGATATGTCACCGCCTGCCGAAGCAAATGCAATGTCGATACCCTTAAAATCGTCACCGTGGCGAAGCTCTTTTACCTCTACTTCTTTGCCCTTGAAATTATATTTAGTGCCTGCACTACGGCTAGAACCAAATAGGTGTAGCTCGGTAAGTGGGAAGTTTTGCTCGTCAAGCACTCTTAGAAACTCTTGACCAACTGCGCCTGAAACGCCAACTATTGCAACTTTCATCTTTTTGAATATAAAAATCGGTTATTACTATCTGTGCAAATATAATTATTATGTTGCTAAATAAAACATAATGTTATATTTTATACGCTTTTGTTTTATTGTGAGAAGATCTACTGAAAGAACTCGTCCTCTTGTGCTGTCTCTTGCTGTACTGTTTGTTCTGCGGGTTGGCTAGTCGAACAGTCAAACATTGTCACACCAGCAGGCCTCATAAACCTATCTCTCTCGCTTATACCCGTTGATTTATCGGCATAAACTTTTGTCATAAACTTACCAAATATTGGTAGTGCTAGTGCCGAACCTTCGCCACCATAGCGTAGGTGAATACTACGATCTTCGCCACCAATCCATGCTCCTGCAACAATTTTGGGTGCTATACCAATAAACCACGCATCGGAGTTTTTGTTTGTAGTACCGGTCTTTCCACCCATTTCGCCCGTGAATTTATATGTTCCACGAAGCCTAGCTGCCGTACCACGATTCACAACGTTTTGTAGCATACCCACCATTGTATATGCACTTTGTGCACTTATGGCATCGTTACTCTGTGGCGAGAAGGTCGCAATTATATTGCCGTGCTTGTCCTCGATGCGAGTAACAAACATTGGCTCAATGTGCACACCCATGTTAACAAAGTCGCTATATGCACCCACCATTTCGTATAGCGATACATCTGCCGAGCCTAGACACAAAGCTGGCACAGGGTCAACATAGCTCTTTATACCTAGCCTATATATTAGGTCTGCCACTGCTTGTGGCTGGTTTGCTTGTTTCATAATCCAAGCCGAGTAGTTGTTACGGCTACGAGCCAAACCCCACCATAGCGGGTTTTCTACTCCATCATACTCTACCTTACCTGCCTCTTTTGGGCTCCACCCTTCGATAGAGACTGGTAGGTTAGGTACTCCTTGGCAAGGCGATATACCCAAGTGGTCGATAGCAAAGGTGTAGATGAATGGCTTGAACGTTGAGCCTGCTTGTCGCTTACCCTGCATTGCCATATCATACTTAAAGTGCCTAAAGCTAGTACCACCTACGTATGCTTTTACATAACCCGAAGATGGTTCAATTGCAATGAAACCTGCACGCAGCAATGCCTTACTATATAGTATCGAGTCGTGCGGTGTCATTAACGTATCTATACCCTCTGGCTTGTCGTAGCTAAAGAGATTGATCTCTGTCTTGGTGTTAAAGTTCTCGGTAATTTGCTTTTCGCTCGCACCGCTGTTTTTTAACGTACGATACCTGTCGGTTTGGCGCATCGAGTTTCGCATGATGCTAGCAATTTGATCTTTGTTGAGATCGTTAAAGATGGTCTTTGCATGGCGCATTTGTGACTTAAAGCGTGGCTGAACAACATCTTTCATCTGCTCGTGTACCGACTCTTCGGCATACTTTTGCATAGTATAGTTAACGGTAGTATATATCTTTAAACCGTCACGATATATGTTATAGTTAGAACCATCGGCCTTTGTGTTCTTCTTACACCAACCATATAGCGGGTTAGATCTCCATAGCTTTAGCTGTTGTTGGTAGTCCCAGTCGCTATTGAATTGTGCACGTTTTGGCTCCGAGGCGTTCATATATTGGCTAAGCATACCTCTAAAGTAGGTAGCAATACCCTCGTTATGTGATATTTGCTTATACTTTAGAGTTATGGGTAGTTCACATATCGAGTCTGCAACGTGGCTGCTAATAATTCCGCTAGATTCCATACGCCTAATCACCGTATTACGGCGTGTTAGCGAGCGGTCGTAATTTCTAACGGGGCTATATCGTGTTGGTGCATTCACCACACCCACTAGCAGTGCTGCCTCCTCTATGTTAAGGTCGGCTGGAGTCTTTGCAAAGAACGTTTGTGCTGCCGACTTGATACCATAGGCGTTACTACCATAAGCAACAATGTTAAGGTACATCACCACAATCTCTTCTTTTGTGTAGTTGTACTCTAGCATTGTAGCCGTTATCCACTCCTTGAGTTTTGCAACCACAAGGCTCGATGTGCGAGCAACCGACGATGTATATGTAGTCGTGTCACGAGGATATAGGTTTTTGGCAAGCTGTTGAGAGATGGTACTACCACCCCCTTGGCTTCTATCGCCCATCATTAAAGTTCGCACACCCACACGCGCTAGACCCATAAAGTCGATACCACTATGGTCGTAGTAGCGTGAGTCCTCGGTAGAGACTAGCGATGCAACAAGGTATGGCGAAAGATCGTCATAGTCGACAAAAGATCGATTCTGAATAAAGTAGCTACCAAGTAGCTTACCATCCTCAGATATCACCTCTGTCGAGATATTGCTCTTGGGGTTTTCGAGCTCTTCGAAAGTTGGTAGTGTGCCAAATGCACCCAACCAAATTAAAAATAGCAGCGAACCTATTATAAGGAATGGTGAAGTAATCACTCCCCAAAAGATTATCAAAAAACGCTTTTTGTTCTTTATTTCAAACATTACTAAATATATTATGGTAAAGGGTGGAGAGAAATACTCCCTACCTTTCTTAATATGAACGCAATCTTACTACGAGATATTATCCAATTACAGCACCTGCTACCACTTCGCTATCGTCGGCAGAAATGGTTACTAGCTTGCCATCAAAGTCTTCGGCCATAAGTATCATACCCTGTGAGGTAATGCCTTTAATCTCGCGTGGAGCAAGATTAACTAGCACTGTGATAGTTTTACCCACCATTTGCTCTGGAGTATAGTACTCGGCAATTCCCGACACAATAGTGCGAGTATCGATGCCAGTGTCAACTGTTAGTTTAAGCAGTTTTTTTGTTTTTGGAACTTTTACTGCCTCTAAAACTTTTGCCACACGAATATCCATAGCCGTGAACTGCTCAAAAGTGATAGTATCTTTTTGTGGAGCAGCCTCAAATGCTGCTGCCGAGTTTTGTGCCTTTGTTGCCTCTAGTTTGTCAAGCTGTGCTTGGATGGTTGCATCCTCAATCTTCTCAAACAATAGCTCGCTCTTTGCCAACTGGTGACCCGTTGTTAGCAGGTTGCTACGACCTAGCTCTTCCCAGCCAAGTGGAGCATCAAAAGCTAGCATTTTTGTTAGCTTATCGGCTGTGAATGGCATAAATGGAGCAATAGCAATAGAAAGGTTTGCTGTAATCTCTAGAGCTACGTTAAGAATTGTTGCCGTGCGATCTATATCGCTCTTGACAACCTTCCATGGCTCGGTATCGGCAAGATATTTATTACCTATGCGAGCAATGTTCATAGCCTCTTTTAGAGCCTCTCTAAATTTGTAATTCTCTATATTGGTTTCGATTTGCGAGCGACAAGCTGCCATCTCCTCTAGCATTTGAGTGTCAAAAGCATCTAGCTCGCCACGCACCGGAACTTTACCCTCAAAGTATTTGTGTGTAAGAACCATTGCACGGTTAACAAAGTTACCTAGCACGGCCACTAGCTCGTTATTGTTGCGAGCCTGAAAATCTTTCCACGTAAAGTCGTTATCTTTTGTCTCGGGCGCATTTGCAGTTAGCACATAGCGAAGAACGTCCTCTTTGCCCGGGAACTCCTCTAGGTACTCGTGTAGCCACACAGCCCAATTTCTTGATGTTGATATTTTGTCGTTCTCTAGGTTTAGGAACTCGTTAGCTGGCACATTCTCTGGCAATATATAGTCACCATGTGCCTTTAGCATTGCAGGGAATACAATACAGTGGAACACAATGTTGTCTTTACCAATAAAGTGTACCATCTTGGTATCCTCGCTCTTCCAGTACTTTTCCCAGTCTGGAGTAAGCTCCTTGGTTGCCGAAATGTAGCCGATAGGTGCATCGAACCACACATATAGCACTTTGCCATCGGCACCCTCAACTGGCACAGGAATACCCCAATCGAGGTCACGACTCACTGCACGTGGCTGAAGCCCCATGTCAATCCAGCTCTTACACTGGCCACTAACGTTGCTCTTCCACTCCTTGTGATCTTCGAGTATCCATTGACGCAAAAACGCCTCGTGCTTGTCTAGCGGCAAGAACCAGTGTTTTGTGTCACGTAGCTCGGGAACCGAACCTGTAATCGTAGATTTAGGGTTGATGAGATCGGTAGCATTAAGTGTTGTACCACACTGCTCACACTGGTCGCCATAGGCACGCTCGTTGCTACAATGTGGACAAGTACCCATAATGTATCTGTCGGCTAGGAACTGTGCTGCCTCGCCATCGTAGAACTGACTTGTTGTTTGCTCTATGAATTCGCCCTTGTCGTATAGTGTACGAAAGAACTCAGACGCCATCTTATGATGAACAGGCGAGCTAGTGCGAGAGTATATATCGAACGATATACCCAAACCCTTGAATGCCTCTTTTATGATACCATGATATTTGTCAACGACATCTTGTGGTGTTACCCCCTCGTTGCGAGCCTTAATTGTGATAGGCACACCGTGCTCGTCTGAGCCACATACCCATATAACATCTTCGCCTCTGCCACGTAGGTATCTAACATATATATCTGATGGTACATACACACCTGCTAGGTGTCCAATGTGCACAGGCCCATTTGCATAAGGCAAGGCCGAAGTAACTAAGTGTCGTTTAAATTGTTTCATTATAGTTCTTTTGTTTTTTCTCTTTTAACTCCCCTTGATTTCTACCACGATGGATAGAAAAACGATGGCGTGTACTCTAGCTGAGTGCTACCATCTTCGCCCTCAACTACTGTTACTAGGTCGAATATTACTTCGTAGTCGTAGTTAAAGTTATTTTTTGATAGATATACAAGTGTAGCTCGTTGGAGTGCTCGTAGCTTTGCTGCACCAAGCGATGCCTCGATGGTATCGGCGCTTTGTGCACTACGGCTCTTCACCTCTACAATGTGTATCTCACTGCCTAGGGCGGCGATAATATCTATCTCGCCACCCTTGCAAGTGAAATTACACTCGATAATGACCATGCCTTTGCTCCGCAAAAATTCTTGGGCAAGAGCCTCGCCACTATCGCCAATATCTTTATTGTGACGGCTCACGGCTTAGATGTGCTCGCTAATCTCGCCTTTTACTTCGTATGGCTCGACGCCAAACTTGAATATCTTAACTGGCTCTGCACCAATAAGGTTTACTTTACCACCTTCGACATGTAGCATACAGCCCTCTTGTAGACCAACAACCGTAGTTGATTGGTTAGCCTGAACATACTCTGCCAAGCGCATCATGCGTGTCTCGCCTGCAAAACCCGGAGGGTGAGCCTCGGTGTAGTGTGGGTTGATTTGAAAGCCCACAAGGTTAAGCGATGTAAAGCTAAGTGGCTCAACAATTGGCATATCGTTAGTTGTACAAAGTGTTGGAGCTGCTACACCCGAACCTGCACTCCATCCAATGTATGGAGTCTCCTGCTCTAGTGCTTTTGCTTTGATAGGCTCTACAAGCTTGTTCTCTTGCATTGTCTTTAGTAGGTTGAAAGTGTTACCACCACCCACAACAATAGACTCAGCCTCTTCAACCGCCTTTACAGGGTCTGCACACTCGTGAATCGAAGTTAGCTTAACACCAATTGCCTCGAATCTCTCTCTTACTTTGCGAGTATATTCATCCCAAGTGATTGTTACACCTGCATAAGGGATAAATAGAGCGCTCTTTACGTTGCTGCTCTTAAGGAATGCCTCGATATTAGGCATTGGGTATTGAAGATATGGCTCGCCTGCGTTGGTCGAGTTGCTGATAAGAAGTAATTTAGCCATTATTCTATATTTTAAATTTTTATGTAATATTAATCCTACAAATATACATCATCTTTTTGTTTTTATCTAGTTAAAAACAATTTTTTACCACCAAAATGGCTATAAGAACGAGTAGTCGCTACTATACCTCAACATTTGTTGGCTATAGCCCTCTGTGTATGATAGGGTAACATCTACTATTTTGCCATGCTCTACCACTGTGCTCATAACGGGGTTAACAAAGCCCGAATACGGTGCTTGGTCGAGTGCTTTGTAGCGCTGTAAAACTTGCTTGTGAAGTTGTATATCTACCTTTACTCCATAGCCCTCTATTAGCTTTTTGGCGGCTGCTAAATCGCCCTGTGATTTAATACGTTGAATCTCTTTTAGCAGCTCGGCAAAATATTCCCTAATTTTTTGATAATCATTTACAATTACATAGCTTTTGCCCTCTTTTTCGACAAGCTCTAACGAGCCATCACACTGGGCACGCTCTAGTGTCCACTTTGCAATTAACTGCCTACATCGCATGTGTGCCTGCACCACATCTTTGCCTAGCTCGATGCGAGTTAGCTGCCCCATTAGTCCGTTGAAAAGATAGCTATAATATTCGGCCTGCATAACCTCCATCGATGGCATTATGCCTATATCGATTAGCTTTTGGTCGCCCATATAGTAGAGTGCGAACAAATCGGCACGAGCCTCTTCGAGTGGCGAGCCATAATTTTTGAGAGCATCGGTGCTCACCCCCGCAGCCAATTGCCCCGAACCATGCCCCAAACACTCGTGCAAATCGGTGTGCAAGTTACCTGCCAACGAACCATGTGTCTTTATTAAATCGGCAATCTCTTGTGAGGGGTAAAACTCTTGGGCATACCTGCCATCACTTGCTGCCGCTTTACTATAAGCATCGGTAATATTTTCGATTGTAACCGACTTTGAACCATGCTCTTTGCGTATCCAGTCGGCATTTGGTAAATTAATTCCAATTGGTGTTGCAGGGTAGCAATCGCCACCAAGCATAGCTACTGTTATTACCTTTGCCGACACGCCTTTAACTTCGCTCTTTTTGTACTGAGGATCGATAGGCGAATTATCCTCGAACCACTGTGCCCATTGGCTCATTTTTTGGGTGCGAAGTGTTGCCTCCTCGTTGCGAAAGTTAACAAGCGCCTCCCAGCTACCTTTGTAGCCTAGGGGGTCTGAGTAAACTTCGATAAAACCATTCACAAAGTCTACTGGCGAGTGGTTGTCTTTTGTCCACTTGATACTATATGCATCAAATAGCGCAAGATCGCCCGTTTGGTAAAACTCGATTAGCTTGTCGATATAACTCTTTTGCACATCGCTAGCCACACTAGACGCTTGTTTTAGGTGGTAGACTATCTTTTCTATTGCAGCAGAGTATTCGCCCCCTACTCGCCACACAGCCTCGCACAACTTGCCATCCTCGCCTATCTCTAGGCGGCTATTCAAACCGTGCGACACGGGGCATTCGGTATTGCCCTCTTGCAATTTTTGGGCATAGAATGCTTCGGCTTGCGCTTGGCTCACTCCCTTGTATATATTGCTCGAAGAGGCGGCAATCATATCGATACCTTCTTCTTGTGAACATCGAGATTTATGTAACTCGGGGCAAAAGATTATATCGCATAACTCCTTGCTGCTAATTGTAGCCTGCTCCATTATAGTGCAGTTTTTTAGCTGATCCTCAAAGAATTCTCGGCTAAAATTGGGCACAAACTTATCACATGAGTAGTGATGATGTATTCCGCTCGAAAACCACACACGCTTTAGGTATGTTTCGAGCCCACAAAAATCTGCCAAGCTACGATCTCCGTTGTAGTTTGTGTAAATTTGCTCTAGCACTTTTCTAATCAATAGATTATGCTCAAAATGCTGATCGAAGAGTATATCACGCCCCGATAGCGCAGCTTCGCTCAGATGGTATATCAATATTTTTTGTTGTAAGTCTAGCGATTCGAAGCCCGATACCACATATCTCAATATTTTAATATCATCGAATCTATCTATCTGCCATTCAAATTGTGGCTCTGTTTTAGCTATCATTGTTAACCGTTTTTGGTAAAATTGTTAAATCTCACTATATTTTTTAACTTTGCATCCTAAGGAAATGTTAAGTAGTTACAAAAGTATAAAATATTATGTCAAAATATAGTCTTGTTGAGGTAAAAGAGAGTAGTCAAGTAAAGGAATTTTTAGAAGTCCCAGTGCTTATAAACCGTGATAATAGCAGCTGGATTCGCCCATTAGATGTAGAGATTGAGGCAGTATTCAACCCTGCAAAGAATAAGTTACTGGCTAATGGCGATATTATTCGCTGGATAGTACGTGACGAAAAAGGCGTTGCTGTTGGGCGTGTTGCAGCTTTTTATAACAACGATCTAGCAAAGCTAGAGACACTACCTACGGGTGGTTGTGGTTTCTTTGAGTCGATTGACTCTAGCGAGGTTGCAACTCTACTACTAGATAGTGCACGTGATTGGCTAAAATCAAAAGGTTTGGAGGCGATGGATGGCTCGGTAAACCTTGGCTCAAGAGATAAGTTTTGGGGTGTATTGGTAGATGGTTTTGAGCACCCACCAGTTTATGGCATGAACTACAACCCTCCATACTACCAAAGACTATTCGAGGAGTATGGTTTTGGCAACTACTTCAACCAACACTCATACTATATGGACCTTAACGGTGATAGCCTATCGCCACAGGTGCAGGCTAGGTATGATCGTTTGATTGCAACGGGCGAATATGAGTTTCGCCACATGAACGACTCAGACTTTGAGACACTACCTCGCAACTTTGTAGATATTTATAATAGTGCATGGGAGAACTTTACGGGTGTCCAAAAAATGAACTACGAAGATGGACAAAAGCTACTTAAAGAGATTAAGCCAATTCTAGACAAACGTCTTGTACACCTTGCATTCCACAAGGGCAAGCAGATTGGTTTCTTTATTATGGTTCCCGACATATACGGTGCAGTAAAGCATCTTAACGGCAAATTTGACTGGTGGTCTAAGCTAAAGCTATTCTACTACCTAAAAGTGCGCCGCTCGTGCGATGTTATTCTAGGTTTGATTTTTGCTGTTGACCCTGCCTACCAAGGCAAAGGTGTCGAGAGCGGAATGATTAACAACGTAAAAGAGATTATCGAAGGCGGCACATACCACTATCGCCACTTAGAGCTAGCATGGATGGGCGATTTTAACCCACTAATGATGCGTATGGTCGAAAAGTATGTGGGTGCAAAACAATATAAGGTTCACACAACATTTAGGTATTTGTTTGATCGCACAGCTCCGTTTGAGCGTGCACCAAAGGTATCGGTAAGTAGAAAGCAAGAGGCAGAGATAGCAGCTAGAAAATAGTTATACAATGAGCTGGATAGATATAATTTTTATTGCCATATCAATATATGCCATTGTTGTGGGTTTTCGCAATGGTTTGGTGAGCGAGCTGTGTGGTTTAATAGGGCTTGTGATTGGTGGTTATGTAGCATACAAATATTGCAAACCCATTAGCCAATGGCTAAATATGGACTTTGAGCACAGCTATATTTTAGCTTTTATACTGTTGCTTATCGCTGTAATTGTCTTGGTGCGTATTATATCTAAGGTGATAAGTTCGCTAGTTAGGGCAACTGGTTTTGGGGTTATTAACTCGATACTAGGTGCTACAATTTCGTTTTTTAAAATATCTCTTCTTTTGTCATTACTGTATTTGTCGCTAGATGCAGTTAATGCAACAACGGGGCTTGTTCCCCAAGGCGAGATTAGCAAATCAAAAACATATCGCCCAGTGAGGGCACTTGCAGGAATATTTTTCCCATATATGCATTTTCTTGGCGATTACTACGATGCAGTAAAAGATCGTATAGACCAAACAGCAGAGAGCATAGAGGATATAGTTACCACCAAAACAGAGGCTAAGTAATGGAGTACAGAGGCATTGTAATTAAGAGCACGGGTAGCAACTACACGGTCGAAGATCTTGATACGGGAGTCGAAATAAACTGCCGCATCAAGGGGCGCTTTCGCCTAAAAGGCATAAAAACCACCAACCCTATATCGGTGGGTGATCGTGTGCGCTACATAAAAGAGGACGACACGGTGGGTGTTATTAGCACTATCGAGCCACGCACAAACTACATTATTCGCCGCTCGACCAACCTTTCGCACCAAGCCCACATTATTGCGGCAAATGTCGATAGGGCGTTCTTGGTTGTAACACTCGATTTTCCGTACACTCCATCGGAGTTTATGGATCGTTTTTTGCTAACCTGCGAGTTATATAAAATTCCAGCAACAATCATTCTCAACAAAATAGATCTATTTCAAGGCGAAGAGATTGAGGCACTAATAGACGATTTTGAGGCTACCTACAAAGCAGCTGGTTATGATATGGTGCGACTTTCGGCACTACATGGCAGCGGAGTCGAAAAGGTTAAAGAGATGACTAGTGGCATTACATCGCTATTTGCAGGAAACTCGGGTGTGGGCAAATCGACCCTCATCAAGCAACTTGCTCCCGAGTATGAGATACGCACAGGCGAAATATCAGATCACCACAAAAAAGGCAAGCACACAACTACATTCTCGCATATGTACAAGATTGGCAAAGATAGCTACCTTGTAGATACACCGGGAATAAAGGGCTTTGGTCTCATAGACGTTGAGCCCGAAGAGATGGCAAGATATATGCCCGACATATTTGGCTTTGCGCCCGATTGTAGATTCTCGAACTGCACCCACCGTCACGAACCGGGATGTGCGGTCAAAGTGGCTGCCGAAGATGGTAAACTGAGCGAAGATCGTTATAATAGCTACCTCAAATTGCTTGAGGGAGACGATAAGTATAGATAGATGGAAGATATAAAAGACAGAATAGAGTACCTTGCTGGTTTTGCAACAGATCGCAGGCGAGAGCTCCTAGAGGATGTATTAAGAGAGCGTAGTTCATACATGAGAGTGTGTATGGAAAACATATACTACGCACACAATGCTAGTGCTGTAATTCGCAGTGCCGAGAGTTTTGGGGTGCAACATATCGACATTGTAGAAGATCATATACCATTTGAGGCTAGCCAAGATATTGTTCGAGGTACCGACAAGTGGGTTACGATGGATCGTTATGCAATGAAGGATGCATCGCAAGTGCTTATTAACAAACTAAGAGCCGATGGTTACCGCATAGTAGCAACATCGCCACACGATGGTGATTTTACGCCCGAGAGCTTTGATATTTCGACACCTTTTGCCGTGTTCTTTGGAACCGAAAAGCAAGGCATATCAGATGTTGTAGAGCGTGAGGCCGATGCATTTATTAAGATACCAATGTATGGCTTTGTAGAGAGTCTAAACATTTCGGTGTGTGCAGCCATCATTATGCAAAGGCTAATGGACAGGCTTCGTTCGTCGTCGCTAGATTGGCGACTTTCGTCACAAGAGTATGACGCTGTACTGCTAGAGTGGCTAAAGTGTTCGGTTAAGGATGCCGATGGTATTTTGGCAAACTTTGACAAGATAAAGAGTGGTACTAAGCTAAACGAAGGGTCACTAGCAAACTATATCGAATCTAACTACAAGAAGTAAAATGAACTATAAGAAACTATTTTTTGACCACGTGGCACAAACTTCGCCCTCGTCACTAGCAATAGAGATTGAGCGTGCCGAAGGCATATATATGTATAGCCCCGATGGTAAGGAGTATATAGATATTATATCTGGCGTATCGGTGAGTAATATTGGTCACTCAAACGCTGCTGTGGTTGATGCCGTGTGTAATCAGGCACGTGAGTATATGCACCTAATGGTGTATGGCGAAATGGTGCAAAAGCCTCAGGTAGAGTATGCTGCAAAAATTGCATCGTATATGCCAAAGGGGGTTGATTCGGTATATTTTGTGAACTCGGGCAGCGAGGCAATTGAGGGAGCAATGAAGCTAGCCAAGCGATTTACGGCAAGGGGCGAGATTGCATGCTTTAAGAATGCCTATCACGGCTCTTCGCAGGGTGCACTCAGCATGATGGGGGGCGACTTTTTTTCGTCGGCATACCGACCATTGCTACCGGGCATTACTCGCCTTGAGTATAACAACATAGAGAGCCTAGAGCTAATTAACGATAGAATGGCAGCTGTGTTTATTGAGCCCATACAAGGCGAAGGCGGTTTTATTCGCCCAAGCGATGAGTTTATGAGAGCCCTGCGCACAAAGTGTGACCAAGTGGGAGCACTGCTAATATATGACGAGATACAAACAGGTGTTGGACGTGTAGGCAAAATGTTTGCATGGGAGCTAGCGGGTGTCGAGCCCGATATCATCTGCATGGCAAAGGCAATTGGTGGTGGAATGCCACTAGGCTGCTTTGCGGCAAAAAAAGAGGTGATGGAGTGCTTTACCAACAACCCAGTACTTGGGCACATAACCACTTTTGGTGGGCACCCAGTGTGTTGTGCGGCAGGTATGGCGGCAATGGAGTATATCGAACAAAACGATCTAGTGCAAAAGGCAAACGCAAAGGGTGAACTTTTTAAACAAGGCATAAACAATCCATTGATTAAGTGCGTGAGGGCACATGGTTTGCTTGTAGCTATTGAGTTTGAAAACAGCCAAGTGTGTAACAACTTTTTAAAGAAGATGGTAGAAGTGGGCTTAGTGAGCGAGTCGTTCTTCTTTTGTGAACATGGCTTGCGAATAGCTCCTCCACTAACTATTACCGAGAGCGAAATTGAAAAAGTGTGTAAAATGTTAAATTCAATAGAGCTATAATGGCCGAAATAATAATATATACCGATGGCGCTGCACAAGGCAACCCCGGCCCTGGTGGCTATGGGGCGGTGCTAATGTCGGGGCCACATCGCAAAGAGATCTCGGGTGGTTTTCGTCTTACTACCAACAATCGCATGGAGCTACTTGCAGTTATCGAGGCACTTACGCTAATAAAGGCAGATGGTAATAGTGTCACTATATATTCGGACTCAAAGTATGTGGTAGATGCAGTAGAAAAGAAATGGCTATTTGGGTGGCTAAAGACTGGTTTCAAGGGCAAAAAAAATAGCGATTTATGGATGCGATTCTATACACAATACCAGCGCCAACAAGTGCGTTTGGTTTGGATTAAAGGCCACGCCCAAATTCCCGAGAACGAGCGTTGCGATAGATTAGCGGTAGCCGCTGCGTCAAACAAAGCGGCACTAGCAGTTGATGTTTTTTATGAAAATGAATTAGAAAGTGGCAGCGAGCAATAAGAGAACAAAGTTTAAAAAAGAAGAGGCACTGCGATTTATCATAGTGGGCATAGGGGCATTTTTTATTAGCCTTTCGGTCTACTATATAATGTATGTGTTTGGGGCAGACCACAATCTATCCTACATAAGTGCATATGTGCTATCTACACTTTTTAACTTCTTTGGTTCTACGCTCTTTACATTCAAAAGCAGGCTAACAATTGGCCGTGCAATATCATTCGCTCTTAGCCATTTGTTTTGTTTGTCGATTCACGTAACTGTGTTGAATATAATAATGGCATACTTGGGACTATCAGAAAAGGTAGCTCCACTAATTGTAATGGTTTTATTACTACCGCTAAACTTTACGATGATTCGCTTTGCACTAAGATATGACTTCAAACGAAGATATGATAACGTAAAGCGACATTTTAGGGCTAACAGATTGTAAAGTTTAACGAATTTCATATATTTGTATCCGAATAGCTTATCATTAACCCAAAAAGTTGTGATAATCGTAATCTTAATAAATTATGCTAAGAAAAGTTTTGGCAGACATAAATCGTCTTGCAACTATTGTTGATAGCTCGATTCAGAGCGACGAATTTACTGCGATCGATAAAGATTTGGTAAAAGAAAAGTTGCGTGCACTATACGAAGATGTACTGTTCATCGACTGTTATGACAGCTCCGATGACAGAGTCATCTACTTTGACGAGGACGAAGATATTGAACCACAACTAACTCTAGAAAATAACGATACCCGTGAAGATAGTGTCGATATTATCCCTATGGGTAGCGATGACGATGATTACGACGA
>CAYJIL010000029.1:0-25175 GCA_964370235.1 uncultured Rikenellaceae bacterium
GACTGGTGCGAGCAAACTATGCTCGAAGAGTTATACACCCAAGCCCAAAAACATAATGCTGATATTGTGCAGTTCGATCATATATCATACTTTAAGCACCAAAGCATATACTTTGACAATACCTTACCGCAAAATAAAATAGAACTTTTAGAGGAGGTTTTGTATAAAGCAAAGTGTCATAATGTTTGGTCAAAATTTATTAAACGTGAATTATTTAATAATGGTGACACCTTTTTTTATCAAGGAATAAATATGGGCGAAGATTACTTGGCCTCTTGCAAATTATTTCACTACTCACAAAAGACTATATGTGTCCCCAAAGCATATGTACACCACGACTGCACTAACTATAGCTCACTAACTAAAAGCAAACGAACTCTATCTAAAGCACAGCAAAGATATAAATGCTTGTGTTTAATATCCGATTTTCTTATAGAAAAAGGTTATTGTCTACCCCCAAAACGAAAAGACTTGGACGATAGGTTAATAACTAAATATATGCTGCTATTTCTCTCTCAAAGAGATCAACAAAAGCAATATAGCAAAATATGGCCAGAGCTTAATGACAAGGTGTTCGATTCTAATATTCGTTTGCGTTATAAAATTGTGTTATATCTTGCCAATAATGGTTATCTAGTTTTGTGTAATATTATATTCTCTTTAATTCGCCTGTTAAAATGATTGATATTTCTGTAATTGTCCCCATGCATAATGTGGAGAAGTATATCGAACGTTGTTTGCGCAGCTTGTTTAATCAAACCAAAACAAATGGCGTAGAGTTTGTGTTAATAGATGATTGCTCCACAGATAGAACTATGGAAATCACTCAAAGAGTGATAGATGAGTTTTCTGCTTTAAATATCGTAACTGTTAAGAATACCAAGAATCAGGGTATTGGCACCGTTCGCTACATAGGTATGTCTATGGTCAAAGGGTGCTATGTTATTCACATCGATGGCGATGACTGGTGTGAGCCTACAATGCTGGAGGAGATGTATGGCAAGGCAGTAGAAGAAAACGCAGATATTGTGGGTTGTGACCACTATACGAACTATCCTAACGAGCAGGTGTATAGTAAAAACTATATAAGCGATGACAGAATCGAGAATCTCAAGTCGTTATTAACTGGTCGTCTCCATGGTGCAATGTGGAATAAAATGGTAAAGAGAAGCTTGTATGTTGATAATAATTTTTCTCATGCCAAGGGCGTGAATAACCAAGGCGACAAGGCTCTATCGGCAAAAATGTTTTACTACTCGACCAAAAACGTATATCTACCCAAAGCATTTGTACACTATGCACAGCGTAATGATTCTATTGTTCACTCTTCGGTGCTAAAAAGATTGCCACATACCTATACCGTTCAGATGATATTAGACGAATTTTTTGCTCAAGTAGGTATTGACGAGCAATTAAAAGGTGAGCTGTTGAACTCGAGAGTAAAGTTGAAATATAATTTAGTTGCATACTCTCATAGGGAGAAACAAAAGCAAAAAGAGTTCCTAGCACTATACCCCGAAGTGGATAATCAAATATTTTCGAGCTTTGTAACACTAAAGCTCAAAAAAAAGATGACGCTATATTTGGCAACACACAAGGCACTTTGGTTTGCAAATATTATATTTAGAATATTTATACGATTAACTTAGTTAGCTTTTTTGAACTTCTTTAGAAGTATATCTTTAATAAATTTACGCTCGTCACTACTCATACCCAAAGTATAAATTAGTGGGAGCGTGCAACACAGTGATATTGCAGTGATTATAATAATATGTGCTAGCGTTGATTTGGTTGTTAATACCTGATTTGCAAATGCGCATGCTAGGAGCGAAATAGATATAATAGCTGCCCCTTTGACAATGACGCTATATATCCAAGCAGACACATTTAATTTTGTGAATAGTTTCTTGGCATAGTATAGGCGAACTAGTAGCAAGATGGTAAATACAATCAATCTTACAACAACAACACTATAAGGAGGCGCTCCAAGATATAGCACCAACCATCCACCAAAGAAATTTAAAGAGTATATTATAGCTACAACGATTTGATATTTTTTGATGTTGGTTTGTGAATATATCAGCATCCATAAAGGGGCTGCAATTGCCTCAATGTATATGCAGTAGAGAGTAAGAATCGAAAATTCAACGGCATACTGTGGGTAATTGCCTAGCCATAGCTTTAGCACGTTTGAAGTTTCAAAGGTGAGTGGAACCAAAAATATAATTATTAAAAAGCTTGACATTTTAGATGTCCGAATCATTAAGCTCTGTAAATATTTGGTATCCCCACTGTTATATGACTTTATGATTTGAGGATTGAATGCTACTTGAAAATTTGTAACAAATCGATTTACTGTTGTCGAAATAGTGCTGCTAACCCCCATTGCGGCATTTACGGCTACACTATAAAATAGGTTAACAAGCACGCCTACCCCTTGGTTGGTTGCAACTACTGCCGCTTGCCCCACTAAACTCCAGCTTGTAAATGATAATATCTCTCTTAGTAATTGTTTGTCGTTGACTAATTTTAGGCGGCATACTGGCATTTTAATGTGAGTATAAACCACATATATAGCAATATCTATTATACTAATTGCAAAGAGCAGAGCCGAATATATAATTAGCTTATCACCCGACATAGCTATTATTACATATACTAATATTAGTTTTAATACAATCTCTAATATTGTAAATAGGGCATAAATATCCATTTTTTCATAGGCAACAACCACCGAGCTATATGGTGATTTTATAATTGATACAATCGCAGTAGCAATTGAAAACTGATATGCCCAATTAGCTGCATATAGTAGATTAGGGGGTATGTTAAGTTTATTGTTTAAAAACCATAAACCAATAGTCTCGGCAAGTAATATAACCACTATCGCAATAATGACATGTGCTTTGATGCATGTATTGAATATGTGGTTTATTTGTGCAATACTACCACTATCGATTTTTGCTGTAATAAATCTTTTGGTACTTGCCGAAAGAGCGTTGTTAATAAATGTAAAAAAGATAATTACTCCTGCTACTAGGTTATATGTACCATAGCCATCTACGCCAAGTGCATTATATACTATTCGTGCTGTGAAGAGCGATACAAATAGCGTGGCAAGCATTCGAGAATACATAAATACTGTATTCTTGACTATTAACTTGCTTTTTGACTGAGATTGGCTCATCGGTTTTATTTGTGTGTGAAGTTCATCTTAGGCAACTAGATACCAATACAAAAATAGAATAAAAATTTGTAAATATATGCCATGATTTCAGCTTATTTTGCATTAATGCACGTTACCTAATTTGATACTAGGCATTGCTTGTTCTTTCAAATCATCTCTTAACTATAAATTGAGTTTTTTTAGTCTAAGAATAAAATTCACCCATAAGGTTTTAGTTAATAGTTAATCTCTCAATAAATTAGTATATTTGTAAACAATCAAATTAGACTGATATGGCGATTAAATTAGTTGCTGTCGATTTAGATGGTACTCTTCTTGATAGCAAAAAACGGATAAGTGCTCACACTAAGAGTGTTATAGAGCAAAAACATAACGATGGCGTACTGTTTGCGTATGCAACGGGTCGCACATTGTCAGAGCTAATACCTGTTACTAGGCAGTGTGAGCTCATTAGGTATGCCATAACTGCAAACGGTGCTTCAATTTTTGATTTAGATACGGGCAAAATACTCCATTCGTGTCATATGACTATGGATGATGTCTATTTTTTGTATGACCGTTACAAAAAGGAAGATATAGCATTTGAGATAATTGCGCAAGGTATGGTCTTTTCGCCTACTAAACTACGAGATAATTTGTCGGACTATGGCTTGGCAGATATTACAGGTTTGCTAGAGGAGTCACGCACGTGGGTTGACGATATCGAAGAGTTTATGGTTACCTTCAGAGGCACTATATGCAAAGTAAATATCTTTTTTAAGTGCACCAATGCACGTGATGCAGCTTTTGTTGATGCCAAACAAAATTTGCAATATAATGTGACGCACCAGTTGCGCCGCAATCTAGAATTCAATCATCCACAAGTTAATAAAGGTGCTGCGCTTGAGATGCTTGCATCGTCTCTTGAGCTTCAGCAGCGAGAGGTAATGGCACTAGGCGATAATATGAACGATATCGAAATGTTGCAATATGCAGGCCGTTCGGTGGCAATGCTAAACTCGATAGATGCAGTAAAAACTATTGCCGATTATTTTACAAAAAGTAACGACGACGATGGCGTAGCATTTGCTCTTGAGCATTTTGTTAAATAAATTTTAATCGAATACCCTTTGCTATTTACATAGCATAATACCCCCAATTTATAATGAAAAAAATATCTCTTTTAATCTTCTCTTTGATTATTACAACAATGGTGTCGGCACAGCCCTTGCGCCTAGCAATTGCAGGAATGACCCACGATCACGTACACGGAGTTTTGCAGGCAGGTTTTGGCGATGATGTTAGCATTGTTGGAATTTGGGAGCCCAACCAAGAGCTAGCCAACCGTTTGGCAGAAAGATATAAACTATCAAAAGAGTTAATATATAGTGACCTAGAGCAAATGCTCGATGAGTGTGACCCCGAGGCAGTAGCTGGCTTTGGGTCTATATATGACCACCTCGAGCTAGTAGAACAGGCAGCACCACGTGGTGTTCATGTAATGGTAGAAAAACCACTAGCAGTTAATTATTCACATGCAAAAAAAATTGCTTCGCTAGCCCAAAAGAACGATATTATTGTGATGACTAACTACGAAACCACTTGGTATCCTTCGCATTATAAGCTAGAACAAATTGTCGAGAGCGGCAAGATTGGCTCTATGAACAAGGTAATAGTGTATGACGGTCACAGTGGCCCAATAGGTATTGGTATCTCAAAGGAGTTTGAGGAGTGGTTAACCGACCCAGTGCTTAATGGTGGTGGCGCAGTAATCGATTTTGGTTGCTATGGTGCAAACCTTATGACATGGCTAACCAAGGGCGAATTACCTAGCCGAGTTTATGCCGATGTTCGCACACACGATTCGGCTACCTACCCCAAAGTTGACGATGATGCCACAATTCTTTTGTCCTATGACGATGTAGAGGCGGTTGTAAATGGTTCGTGGGCGTGGTCGTTTGGGCGAAAAGATATGCACCTATATGCTAGTAAAGGCTATGTGTTTGCCGATAATCAAACCGATTTACGTATGCGAATTGGCGAGCGAGAACCCGAAAAAGACATAAAGGCTACGGCAGCCGATATCGAATATGATAATCCGTTCTCATACCTTAGAGCTTGGGTTCGTGGCGATTTCACACCTGCTCCCTATGCACTATCATCGCTAGAGAATAATATTACAGTGGTAAAAATCCTAGATGCTGCTAAACGTAGTGCAAAAACTGGTCGTGCTGTTAAGATAAAATAACAAACTAGGAATTTCGCAAAA
Source organism: uncultured Rikenellaceae bacterium (assembly GCA_964370235.1). Taxonomy (GTDB): domain Bacteria; phylum Bacteroidota; class Bacteroidia; order Bacteroidales; family Rikenellaceae; genus CAYJIL01. The sequence goes on from CAYJIL010000029.1 coordinate 5,436, forward strand.
TAAATATTATATTTGCCTTTAATCAAATTTTTTAAACAAATATGTTTCTTTTAGTAACCTATCTACTTATTGCCTTGGGCATTTCGTTTCTATGTTCAATCCTAGAGGCGGTACTTCTTTCGACTACTATTTCTTATGTTTCGATGAAAGAGAGCGAGGGGCACAAGTGGGCACCACTTTTGAGAAGTCAAAAGGATAATATCGATCGCCCTATTTCGGCAATCCTCTCACTAAACACAATTGCTCACACTATTGGTGCAGCAGGTGTAGGTTCACAAGCGGTAGTGATTTATGGGCAAGAGTATTTTGGTATTATTTCGGCTGTGTTGACTGTTTTGATTTTGGTTTTTTCGGAAATTATACCCAAAACTATTGGTGCAAGATATTGGCGTAATCTAGCAATTCCATCGGCTCCAGTTATTAAATATTTAATTATTATTACCTATCCTTTGGTGTGGTTGTCGGAGCTTATTACTCGCATGATCTCGTCGGGTTCAGAGTCTGTTGCTGTTAGCCGTGAAGAGGTGTCGGCAATGGTGAGCGAAGGTCACCAAGCAGGCGTATTTCATGGTAAAGAGAACAAAATGATTCAACATCTCATCAAAATGTCTAACGTTACTGCTCGCGAGGTAATGACACCTAGCGTAGTTGTATCTATGGCAGATGAGAGTATGACTTTGCAAGAGTTTTGCAAAGATAAAAGCTATAATAAGCACTCACGCATTCCTATTTACAAAGAAAGCAAAGAGTATATCGTAGGATATGTATTGCGTGGCGAAGCACTAGAGAAACTTTCGGATAATTGTTTCGACTTGCCACTCAAGAAAATGTGTCGCCCTATACTATCGTTTGTTGAGGCTGCCTCGCTTATGGATATATGGGAAAAGATGATCGAGAGCAAAGAGCATATCTCTATAATTATAGACGAATATGGCTGTATGCGAGGTGTTGTTACAATGGAAGATATTATTGAAACAATGCTAGGTTTTGAGATTGTCGACGAAAAAGACTCTGTTGAAGATATGCAAGCACTTGCAAGGCAACGCTGGAGCAAGATGCAAAGCGATAACGACATTGAGTCTTAGCTACAAGCAAACTACTATCCCCCCAAATAATGAGACATACAATAATTACACTGCTGTTGCTTTTGGCAACAAACATCCTTTATGGTCAATATCAAATCAGCGGAGTAGTTGTCGATAGTAATAGCAAAGCGGCTATTACCTCGGCAAATATAATGCTCTATCACAACGGACAAATGGTTGCGTTTGTCGAGAGTGATGCAGCTGGTGTGTTTGTGGTAGAAGGATTGTCGGCCGGAGATTACGAACTGTTGACTTCGGCAATAAGCTACAAAGATTTTTCGCAGGCATTGGCTTTATCTTCTAGCCAAGTGGTTGATACCATTGCCCTAGAGCCTAGCCCCGTTATGGTTGATGATATTCAGGTGCGTGGCAAGAGGCGATATACTATCTATAAGCTCGATAAAAAAGTAATAGATGCGTCCTCCAACATAGTTGCAAGTTATGGAGCAACTGCGGTTGATCTATTAATGCGTGCGCCTTCGGTGCGAATCGATGGCGATGGCGTGGTAACCTTTAGGGGTAGCACTGGTTTCGAAGTAAACATAAATGGTCGTCGTAGCCACTACGATGCCGCTACTGCTCTAAAGCAAATACCTGCTTCCCAAATCGAAAATATCGAAATTATATCAACTCCTTCGGCTCGCAATCGTAGCGATGGCGATGCAGGGGTAATTAATATTACTTTGCGCAAAGATTCTTCGCAAGGGGTATCGGGTGTGGTAAATGGTTATGTTAACACGCTTGGCTCACGAGGTGGCGATGTAATGTTGCAGCACAACAAAGGGCGCAATCAGTTTAGCATGACTGCAATTTATGCACAGCAGCGAACATCTAGTAACTTTGACCAACAAAAATATACACTCGTTGACGATATTGCTACTACGTCTCATTCGATGGGTGAGCGTGATGGCGAATACTTCAACTATAATATGCAGCTGGGGTGGAATCACACTCGTGAGAAAACCAATTACTTTGCCGAGTTTATTGGTGGATACGAAGGTAATATACGTGATGGCGATTTGGCATATAGCGAAACACAGGTGGTTGGTAGTGCTGCCCCCGTTCAGTCAATGTTTAATAGTGTCGACCACTATGATATTGACGAATCGTTAGTGGCTGCAACCGTGGGTTTCGACCACAAATTCAACCAAAAAGATCACACATTAGCGGGCTACTTTTACGTTAAGCGTGGCTGGGATGCACTCGAGCACTTCGAAAGTGACCTGTTTAACCTAGCAGGTGAGCGAGAGCAAGGCCATCGAGCGTGGGAACTCGAAGATCGTTGGTATGCCGATGCTAAGTTAGAGTATAAATTACCATATAGTGCATCGGGTAGGCTAGAGGCTGGTTATGAATATAACCTTGGTACCGAAGATGGCGACTATGTAATGGAGTATTGGAATCCCCAAACACAAACTTTTGACTATCGTGACGATATATACAACACGTTCTACTTTAAGAGAGCGGTTAATACACTATATCTTTTGGCGAATCAATCGCTTGGCAATTTCGAAATTCAGGCAGGAGTGCGAGGTGAACATACGCTCCAAATACTAGAGAGTTCAAAAGCTGGTGCCGACCGCCGTGATAGTCGTTTCGAGCTATTCCCATCGGCTCACGTTGCCTATTCGCTAGATGAGCAGTCGCAGCTAACGGCTGCATATAGTCGCCGAACAAATCGACCAATGCTATTTTATATGGAACCCTACATCACCTTTAGGGACTATTACACTGCATCTATTGGTAACCCCGACATTCGTCCCGAATATATAAACGCATACGAAATATCATACCAACGAGATATATCCGATGGTGTATCGCTGCAAGCGGCCATCTTCCATCGCTCGCGCGAAGACAAGTTCGAGAGGCTAAGAGTGCCCTACCAAGCCGGTATAACGCTAGACTCTATGGCAAATGTTGGTAACGACTACTCAACGGGTGGTGAGCTATCGCTAAGTTATGTTGGTAATGGGGTGTATAGTGCAGTTGCTAATGCCAGTCTCTACCACTATAAGCTAGTTAATAACCTGCCCGAGTTTGGGGGCGAAAATGATAGTAGCCTCAATTACGATATTTCGATAAGCAATATCTTTAGGCTAACAAAAAACACTTCGGCACAGCTTGATGGTGTGTTTGTAGGGCCTACTGTGCAAACTCAAGGCGAGCAAAGAGCATTCTTTTATGCCGATTTAGCTGTTCGGCAGAGTATGTTCGATGGTCGTTTGACGGCAAATCTTGCGTTTCGCAACTTTTTGAATAGTGCCGAATATATTAACAATATCGACACCTATAATCTTGTTTCAAACACTACTATTACACCCAAATACCCTATGATAACACTGGGATTGGGGTATGTCTTTAATAACTCAAAAGCAGCAGGAGCTAAACACCGCACAACTACGCTGTTCGAGGGCGAAGGTCACTAATAATAAAATACCCACAAAAGTTATTTTGCAAACTTTTGTGGGTATTTTGTATTTGTTGGTTAACGGCTGTTTACTGCTCGTTATATCCAAATCGGTAGGTTAGGCTTATGCCACCCTTGTAGGGCAGCCACTCTGCTGTCTTGTTCATTTCATAAATGCGAACGCCATCTTGGTTATACTGCTCATGCCACGAGTGCTGAAAGCCAAAGGCCGCAAATATCTCTAGTCCAAGGCGATTCTTTAGCCTAAATTTATATCCTAGGTTAACACCTGCAACCCAACCATACCCCACATCGTATATGCCATCGGGATGGTCGTGCGGAACAAACGGAATAACATGTTTGCTCATGTGGTATTGCAATAATCCAAGATCTAGGCCTGCAAAGAATCCTTTGTGTCCTCTACCCGGTAGGTAGGTGCGATATTCTGCCATTGCCATCGATAGCATAAATGGCTCGCCTGTTCCCATGTAGTTCTCTCTAGCATATGCACCCATATATTCTAGCTGAATTGCCGAAGCATCGCCAAAGCCAATCTCTACGGCTGGGTTAAACATTGCCACGGCTGCCATTGCCACGTTTAGTTTGGGCTCAACATATAGCTTATTGCTCTCTTGGGCATTAACTTGTGCTGCAAAAAGCAGCATAAATAGTAAAATAACTCTTTTCATATCTATATTTTGTTTGATTTATAAATTACGGAGTGTCGTTCTATCCTACAACAATAAAATCGACTACTTTCATTCCTGCAATTCTGTTTAGTTCGGCTACAATTTGGCCACGTCGGCTAAAAAACTCGGCACGTGCCGCCGCTGTCGAGAAACTTACATACATTCTACCATCTCGCAACGATATTTTTGTTGTGTATTCGCCTATTATTGGCCCTACGACTTGGTTCCATGCACTCAGAGCACGCCCTTCACACAATCCCTTTGTCATATTCTCTTGCGAAGAGATAATCTCTTCGATAATTTTACCAATGTTTATGGGTTCTACTCGTCTCATAGTTTCTCTATTTTGCCATCGTCAACACCAAATAGCTTGCTTTCGCCCCCAACTCTTTCGAGCAGATGATCCATGCGCACTTTGTTGCTGTCCGATATGAATATTTGCCCAAATCGGCTTTGTGAAACTAGCTCGATTAGGCTCTCGACCCTTGTTTTGTCTAGCTTGTCAAAAATATCGTCTAGTAGCAATATTGGGCGCAAGCCCCTGTGCTTTACTATTAGCTCGCTCTGTGCTAGCTTGAGTGCTACGATAAACGATTTTTGTTGCCCTTGTGAGCCATATTTGCGAGCAGGATGCCCCGATAGAATCATTGAAATATCTTCTCGGTGTGGCCCTATGGTTGTGTATCCATACAGCAAATCTTTGGCTCTCGATTCGCTGAGCCTTTGTTCTAGTGTGCTATCGGCGTTTTGCGAAGAACGGTAGCCTAGTTTTAGTTGCTCACGATCTTGCGAAATCTCTTTGTAAAACTCGCTAGCTACGGGCTCAATCTCGTTAATAAATAGCTCTCTTTTGTGGCTAACAATATCGCCATAACGCCCTAGCTGCATATCTATAATGTCGAGCAATTCGCCCGTTTTTGATGCCTTGAGCATGGTGTTTCGCTCTTTGAGCATGGCATTATACGAAATTAGTGCCGATAGGTACTCCCTATCTATTTGCGAGAGTAGCAAGTCGATATATCGTCGGCGAATATCTGCCGAGTCGGTAATAATTGCACTATCGGTTGGCGAAACAAGCACTAGCGGAAACTGCCCAATATGATCCGATAATCGAGGGTACTCCTTGCCATTGTGCTTGAGGCTCTTGCCTGCTCCTCTTTTTGCAGCTGCTACAACTTTTGAGCTAACACTATCTCTAACAAATTTTCCTTCGACCATAAACATTGGCTGCTCGTGGCGAATGAGTGCACTATCTGCTACGCCCGTAATACTTCGGCAAGTAGATAGATAGTGAATAGCATCAAGCGTATTGGTCTTGCCTGCACCATTAAAACCACTAAAACAGTTAAAACCGCTCGATAGTTCGATGGAGGCTAGTTCAATGTTCTTGAAATCAATTATTGAAAGTTGCTCTAAAATCATATTTGTTGCTGGTGAATCGTTTGAATGACAGTTGATTGCGTGTGTGTTTGCCTTGTCCACCGAAACAAATATAAAAATAAATGAGTGATTTTTTTTATTTTGACTAAAAAAGATATATTTTTGTCGTTTATTATAGTCTCTGACTTATGTTTTAGAGGCAACTAACTTGGAAAAAATTTAAAAAGTAAAGATATATGGTTAACAAAAGAGTTGATGCTGACGATCCAGAGGTAATGATCGAAACAGCGATAGATCAGAGTGAGGGTTTTCTATACCGCAACGGTAAAAAACTGCTAATCGCTCTAGGTTGTGTAACAGTAGTGGTTGCTATTGTTTTTGCGTATAACAATTTCGTAGTAGCTCCAAAAGAGGCTGATGCTTCGACTGCTGGTTACCTAGCGCAGATTGCATTCACTAACGGTGATTTTGAGACTGCACTTAATGGTGGCGACAATAGCGAAGGTTTCCTTGATGTTATCGATCAGTATGGCTCAACGCCAACAGGTAACGTTGCTAACCACTATGCAGGTATCTGTTATATGCAGCTAGGCGACTACCAAAATGCGCTTACATACCTTTCTAGCTACAAAGCAGTAGGTGGTGCAGCGGCAGCAGAGATTATCGATGCTCAAAATATTGGCCTGCAAGGCGATGCAAATGTTCAGCTAGGTAATAACGAGGCTGCAGTTGCTCTATACACAAAAGCAGCATCGACAAGCAAAAACGCTCTTACAGCTCCTTACTACCTAAAGAAGGCGGCAGCTGTTTACAATGTTCTTGGTCAAAAAGCAAAGGCTCTTGAGCTTTATAAGCAAATCAAGCAAGACTATCCAATGAGCATGGAGGCTCGTGATATGGATAAGGAGATCGCAAATATCGAGCAAGCAATGTAATCCACAAAACGGATTCAAAGTATAATGAGGCATCCCTTAGCGGATGCCTCTTTTTTTGGGGATTAGTTTTATCGCAATAAAAGTATTATTTTTACATCGTCTATGTGAGCGGTTTAAACGAAATAATAGAATTATGGTATTAAAGATACTTTTGGTCATAACGATACTTTTGCAGGTAGTGGCAGCCGTTGCGGCAGTCAGGCTAATGAAGGTAACCAAATATAATTCGGCTTGGATACTATTCTCGATAGCCCTTACACTAATGGTTGTTCAGCAGTTATCTGAGCTAATCAACAGTGTTAGCGATAATGAGCTAATCTTGCCCGATGACTTTATTGCTTGGATTACGGTCATAATCGCTTTGTCTATTGTGATAGGTCTCTTTTTTGTGAGAAAAATCATTTCACATATCTCTTTGAGTGAGTCGAAAAGCCGTTTGACACAGCGCCGAATCCTCAACACTATAATATCTACCGAGGAGAAGGAGCGTCGACGTTTCTCAAAAGATTTGCACGATGGATTGGGTCCCTTGCTCTCGTCTATTAAACTATCGGTGTCGGCACTCTCAAAGGTCGAAGACGAGCAATCAAGAAAAAAGATTGTTGCCAATGTCGAGTATATAATAGATGAATCGATTAAATCGTTAAAAGAGGTTTCGAATAATATTAGTCCACATATTCTCAACAACTTTGGAGTAGGACGTGCTGTTAGCACATTCATCAATAAAATTGTAGCACCCGATATTCACATAATATTTGTGAACGAAATAAAAGGGCTACGCTTTTCGCCCGAGATTGAGGCTATTGTGTATAGGGTTGTATGTGAGCTAATAAACAACAGCATTAAGCACGCTTCGGCATCGAGAATCGAGGTTAACATCGCCTATCACGATGGCAAGATACTGCTTTTTGTTGATGATGATGGTTGTGGCTTTGATGCCACGCACATCGAGAATTACCATAGCTCGGGTATGGGTATTTCGAACATTGCATCTCGCATATCGTCACTAAAAGGCGAAATGCTAATAGATAGCACAAACAAGGGTACAAAGGTTTCAATAGAGGTAAATACAGATGGATACTAGTAATAAAAAAAGGGTAATGTTGGTAGACGACCATGCGCTATTTCGTGGTGGTCTAAAAATGTTGATTGATGGCAGCGACGAGTTTATGGTATGTGGCGAGGCGTCAACGGGCATCGAGTTTTTGGATCAAGTAAGCGATGCATCGCCCGATGTGGTTTTGCTAGATATATCTATGCCACAAATGGACGGTATCGAGGCTGCCCAAATAGCATCGCAGCGTCACCCAAATTTGCCCATTATTACCTTGTCGATGTATGGCGAAGAGGATTACTACTTTAGGATGGTGAGCCTAGGCGTTAAAGGTTTTTTGTTAAAGAACTCAGACATAAGCGAGGTACTCACAGCAATGGAGCAGGTGATAGACGGTGGGTCATATTTTTCGCCAGAGCTACTGCACAACCTTGTTAACTCGTTGCGCTCAACTGGTAGTAGCCGCACTTTGTGCGACTATTCGCTATCGGAACGAGAACTCGAAATATTGCTCCTAATTTGTCAAGGGCTATCAAACCAAGAGATTGCCGACAAGCTATTTATATCAAAACGCACAGTCGATAAGCACCGTGCAAATATTCTATACAAGACTGGGTGCAAGAACACTGCCAATCTTGTGGTATATGCAATTAAGCACCACCTAGTCGAAATATTATAAACGAATTATAACATTAAAAATATAAAATTATGGCTTCAGAACTAAAGAACCTATCAGTATTTGACACTCCAGTACCTAGTGCAGAAGAGATGTCGTTTGGTATCATCGTTTCAGAGTGGAACAAGGAGATTACGGGCGCACTACTTGCGGGTGCACTAGACCTACTAAAAGAGGTGGGTTGTAAAGAGGAGAACATCATGGTAAAATGGGTTCCGGGTGCTTACGAAATTACTTATGGTGCAGAGCTAATGTGCGAATATACCGATGTTGACGGTATCATTACCCTAGGCTGTGTTATCAAGGGCGACACTCCACACTTTGAGTACATTTGTATGGGCGTAACTAACGGTCTTAACACTGTTCAGCTCGATAACAATACTCCAATCGCATTTGGCGTTCTTACAGTTAACACACAAGAGCAAGCTCAAGAGCGTGCTGGTGGTAAGCATGGTAACAAGGGTGCCGAGGCTGCTGCAACTGCTGTTAAGATGGTAGCTTTGAAAATGGAGCTCGAAGAGCAAGACATGTAATAAAGACATAAAGTAATGACTGTAACACTACTTGTGATAGGCAAAACAAACGTAGACTTTGTAATTGCTGGTATTGAGGAGTACTCAAAAAGGCTAAAACGATATATAAAGTACGATATTCAGGTGATTGCCGATGTAAAGAACGCATCCTCGCTAACACCTGCACAGCTAAAAGAGGCCGAGGCAGACAAGTTTTTGGATGTTCTAAAGGGCTTTGATTCTGTGGTTTTGCTCGATGAAAAGGGGCGTGAGTTTCGCTCTAGCGAGTTTGCAGGCTATCTTAACCAAAAGATGGTATCGCAAACACGCAAGCTATGCTTTGTAGTTGGTGGGGCTTATGGATATAGCCAGAGAGTCTACGACCTATACAAAGAGAAACTATCTATCTCTAAGATGACATTCTCACACCAAATGATTAGGCTACTTTTTACCGAGCAGCTTTATCGTGGGATTACAATACTAGAGGGCTTGCCCTATCATCACGAATAACAGCGCAATGGTTATTTGTTAAAAATGCAACAATGAGTTATGGTTACAACTTTAATTCTTAAATTTGCTCTTCGAAAACAAAAAATAAAATAATGAAGAAAGTATTATTATCAGCAGTAATGGCGGTAGCTACTCTAGGTGGTGTTAACGCTCAAAACAGTGATGAAGTAAAAATGAAAGCGATTAACGCAGTTACTCCATATGATATTCAGGAGTGGTGCGAGAAACTTGTTAGCGCAGAGTTTCGTGGTCGTGGTACGGGTGATATAGGTTATGAGCGTGCTGCTCAGTGGACCGAAGATCAATACAAGGCTATGGGTCTTAAGCCAATGGGCGACAATGGTAGCTACCAGAGTGTTTTCCCACAGCCAAGCACAAAGGTACTAGCAGTTGGTTCTATTACGGGCGAATATATTATGGGTAAAGACACTCTTGTAAAAGAGTATCAATACCTAAAAGATTACTTCCCAACGGGGCTATCTGCCTCGGGTAAGGTTAAAGGCGAGGTTGTATTTGCGGGTTCGGGTATTTCGGCTCCAGAGCTAGGCTTCGATGCTTACAAGGGTGTTGATGTTGAGGGTAAAGTAGTTATTCTTGATGGTGGTATGACCTACAAAGGTACAAACCAAGACACACTACAAATGTGGGCACCATACCTAAGAACTAGCTACAAGGTAAAAGAGGCAGATCGTCGTGGTGCTGCGGCTGTGCTATTTGTAAATGCACTAGCATCTTGTGCTCCAAATCCCGATGCAGACATCGTGGTAGCTTATGCGTCGCCACTAGCTGTAAACGATATGCTAAAGGGCACTGGTACTACTATCGAGCAACTTCGCAAAGACTTTAAAGAGGGTAAGTACAAGAGTGTAAAATCAAAAAATAAAGTAACTGTTGAGGCTCACGCCGAAAACAATCCTAACTCGACAAGTAGTAACGTAGTTGCTGTAATCGAAGGTAGCGATCCAGTTCTAAAGAACGAGTACGTTATGATTGGTGCTCACCTAGACCACCTAGGTATGTTACCCGAAATTTATGAGGGTGCACTAGATAACGCATCGGGTGTTGCTATCACGCTAGGTATTGCAAAGGCTCTAGTAGAGTCGGGTGCCGAGCTTAAGCGTAGTGTTATCTTTGTAAACTACGGTGCCGAAGAGGTTGGGCTAGTTGGTGCAAAACACTTTGCAGCAAAGCACAAAGATATGCTAAAGGATATTAAATTGGTCGTAAACCTAGATATGGTAGGTAAGGGCAAAGGATTTAATGTAGCAGGTACTTTTCATGCAAAGCCAAATGTCGAAATATTCAAAAACGAAATATCAAAGTGGGTACACCGCCCAATGAGCGCATGGTCGTTTGACAAGTGGCAGTACAACACATACCCTCGTACCGATGGTGGAGTATTTGAGAACCTAAAAGTTCCAGTAATCTACTTTAGTATGTTAGAAGGTTATAAAGGTATTTATTACCACCATCCACTAGACAAGCTAAACCAGCTAGACTACACACAAATGAAAGATGTTGTATCTGCAATAGCTGTGTCGGTGATGGCAGAGGCAAATAAGTAATGGAAGAGAGAAAAAAAAAGGTAGTGATAGGCCTATCGGGGGGTGTAGACTCCTCGGTAGCCGCACATATATTGCAGGAGCAGGGTTATGAAGTCATAGCCCTCTTTATGCGTAATTGGCACGACAAAACGGGCACACTTGCTGGTGATTGTCCATGGGAAGATGATAGGCTTTTTGCCGAACTAGTGGCAAAAAAACTAGATATACCTTTTCACTTTATAGACCTTAGTCAAGAGTATAGGGCTAGAGTAGTGGAGTACATGTTCTCTGAGTATGAGAAAGGTCGCACCCCCAATCCCGATGTACTGTGTAATCGAGAAATTAAGTTTGATGCCTTCTTAAAGGCTGCTCTAAAACTTGGTGCCGATTATGTGGCTACGGGTCACTATTGTCGCAAAGAGACAGTTGTGATTGATGGCAAGCCTGTGCATAGGCTGCTGGCAGGTGTCGACAAGGGTAAAGACCAAAGCTACTTCCTTTGTCAGCTTTCGCAAGAGCAGCTATCTCGTGCGCTATTCCCAATTGGCGACATAGAAAAGAGCGAGGTTCGCCGCATTGCTAGCGAACATGGCCTGGCAACGGCCGAGCGCAAAGATTCACAAGGCATTTGTTTTGTTGGTAAGGTAGACCTACCAGTCTTTTTGCAACAAAAACTAAAGGCACAAAAGGGCGATATTATAGAGATCGACCGCTCGTGGAGTGGTTACTCAAGCGCTCGTGAGTCGCTAGAAGAGATGGCACAGCCATATGACTATAAGCGTGAGGATGGTAGAGTAGTTGGAGGGCACAATGGTGCACACTTCTTTACTATTGGTCAACGTCATGGACTAAACGTGGGTGGCATGAAAGAGCCTCTTTTTGTAATTGGCATCGACACCCAAAATAACATTGTGTATGCAGGGCAAGGGCAATCACACCCGGGTCTCTATCGCAAGGCACTAATGATTAACCACAACGAGATGCACGCTATTCGAGAGGATATTTTGCACCCAGTTGGTTCGGTAACACCATACCAAATGCGTATTCGCTATCGTCAGCCTTTGCAAAAGGGCGAACTGCACATAACTAGCGAGGCTGCATATGTTAAATTTGCAGAGCCTCAGCGAGGAGTAACGGCAGGTCAGTTTGCATCGTGGTACACCGACGAAGAAGAGCTAGTAGGGTCGGGAGTGATAAATTCATAGAGTAACAGAATGAGAAATATAGTGATGTTGATATTTGCTTTAGTGGTGGGGAGTCTTTCGCTACTTGGGCAGCAAATCGAGTTTGATCGCACCAAACACGATTTTGGGACGATAGCCGAGGAGGCTGGGGTGGTAACAACAGTGTTCACAATAAAGAATGTGAGCAATCGCCCTTTCATCATAACTTCGGTGGTGTCTTCGTGTGGGTGTACTACACCCAAATACCAAAAAGCACCTTTGATGCCGGGCAAGTCAACAACTATGGAGGTAGTGTTTGATCCAGCAGGTAGGCCGGGCTATTTTAGCAAAGATATTTCGATTTATAGCGATAATCGCAAACGTGAAGATAAGCTAATAATATCGGGAGTTGTATCGCCACGCCCACGCACCAAGGCAGAGGAGTTTCCTTTTACTTTGTCTGGTGAGCTAATGTCAACAACAAACCTAATCTCGTTCCCCGCTCTTGATAGAGGTGCTCCGTACACCCAAATTATAGAGCTTTACAACCCTAGTTCGTCGCCAGTATCGCTGTCGGCAGCTGCTAGCAAGCCATCTTCAAAAGTTAAGCTTTTGGCACAAACCATTGCCCCCAAAGGCACAACAAAGCTAGAGTATACGCTCAATTTGACCAACGAGTCGGAGCTAGGCGAATTTAACGATGTAATCGAGATAAAGGCAAATGGTGTAATGCTCGATAAAAAAATAGTGGTTGAGGCAATTGTTGTTCCCAACTTTAGCCTTTTGACAAATAGCCAAATGTCATCGTCACCACAAATTTTTCTATCCTCGCAGTTCTACCATTTTTCGGTTGTAAAGTCGGGCGAAACACTCAATCGCACTTTCACAATCTCGAACCGTGGCAAGCGAGACTTGGTACTAGAGAAGATATTTAGCTCGTCATCAAAGCTAGCTTATAAAATCTCAAAAACAGTAATACCCGCTGGCGAAAGCCAAGATATAACACTCACCCTCTCGACCAAAGGCGATAGTGGCAGAGTGAGCGAAAAGATAACAATAGTGTGTAACGACCCAGCTATGCCTGTAAAGGATATAAGATTAGCAGCATCGCTATCTTCTCAGTAGCGGTAAAAAAGGTAATAAGTTTACAGTATGTATAAGATATTAAAAAAGAAAGAGCTAGCACCAAAGATATATTTGTTTGATGTGTATGCTCCACGTGTGGCAGCCTCGGCAAAACCAGGGCAGTTTGTAATCGTTCGCACCGACACAAAGGGCGAAAGAGTACCACTAACCATTAGCGACTACAACCTAGAACAAGGCAGTGTAACAATTGTTATTCAAGAGGTGGGTGCATCTTCTATGAAGATATGTGCACTCCAGGAGGGTGATAGCCTAAAGGATTTTGTTGGGCCACTAGGTCATCCGTCAGAATTTATATACGATAATATAGAAGAGCTACGATCTCGCAAAATTCTATTTATTGCAGGTGGTGTGGGTACTGCACCCGTATATCCGCAGGTGAAGTGGCTACACGAGCAGGGTGTCGATTGCGATGTAATTGTGGGTGCTAAGAGCGAGAACTATGTTATCCTCGAAAAAGAGATGGCAGAAGTTGCTACAAACCTATACATTGCAACCGATGATGGCTCTAAGGGCTATAAAGGTTTGGTTACAAACCTGCTAAAAGACCTTATCGACAACAGGGGCAAAGAGTACGATCTAGTAATTTCGATTGGCCCTATGATTATGATGAAGTTTGTCACTCTAACAACGGCAGAATATGGTATTAAAACCATTGTTAGTCTCAATTCGCTAATGGTTGATGGCACGGGAATGTGTGGTGCTTGTCGTGTTAGCGTTGGTGGCGAAACATTCTTCACTTGTGTCGATGGTCCCGAGTTTGATGGTCACAAGGTAGACTTTGACGAGGCAATGCGCCGCCAAGGTCAATACCGCACTATCGAGAGTCGCAAGGCAAAGGCACACCAAGATAAACTCGAAGGTCATCGCTGTCGAGTAGGATTAAATAGAGAGTAATAAATTACCATACCAAAATTAAAATGGCAAATAAGATACCACGTACCGCAGCACCCGAGCAGGATGCAGTGGTGAGAGCAACCAACTTCGAGGAGGTTTGCTATGGTTATAGTATAGAGCAGGCTTCGCTAGAGGCATCACGTTGTATTCAGTGTAAGAAACCACGATGTGTGGCACAGTGTCCTGTGTCGCTAAAGATACCACAATTCATTGCTTCGGTAGCATCGGGCGATATAGCTTCGGCAGCCCAGATCATTGCCGAGGACTCTTCTCTACCATCTATTTGTGGTCGTGTGTGTCCACAAGAGACTCAGTGTGAAGGTGCTTGTATTCTAGGCATAAAGGGCGAGAGTGTCTCTATTGGTCAAATCGAACGATTTGTGGGAGATTGGGCACGTGATAATAATGTTGTAACAGCTATAAAGGGCGAATCGAACGGTCACAAGGTAGCAGTTGTTGGTAGTGGCCCTGCTGGTCTTGCAGCAGCGAGCGACCTAGCAAAAATGGGTTACGAGGTAAAAATATTTGAGGCTTTGCACGAGCCGGGAGGAGTTTTGCAGTATGGTATTCCAGAGTTCCGCCTACCAAAAGAGCAAGTTGTAGCAGCCGAGATTGATAATATTCGCAAGTTGGGTGTCGAGATCGAAACCAACGTTATTGTAGGGCGTACTATCACCGTAGATCAATTGATGGATGACGAAGGGTACGAGGCAGTGTTTATTGGCTCGGGCGCAGGTCTTCCACGTTTTATGGGTATCAATGGCGAAAACCTTAATGGAGTAGTGTCGGCAAACGAGTTTTTGACACGTGCTAACCTTATGCATGCCTATGATAGCGAATATGACACACCAATTTACACTGGCGACAGTGTAGTAGTAGTGGGTGGTGGTAATGTGGCTATGGATGCTGTGCGCACAGCCAAGCGACTAGGCGCAAAGGCATCTATTGTCTATCGTCGTGGCGAAGAGGAGCTACCTGCTCGCCGTGAAGAGGTGCATCACGCAAAGGCCGAAGGTATCGACTTTATGATGCTAACCAACCCTACCGAGGTAATTGGTAGCGAGGATGGCTGGGTAAAAGGCCTTCGTTGTGTTAAGATGGAGCTAGGCGAGCCAGACGAAAGTGGTCGCCGTTCGCCACGTGTTGTTGCTGGTAGCGAACACGAGGTCGAGTGCGATGTTGTAATTATGGCACTAGGTACTTCGCCTAATCCGCTTATTAAATCAACTACCGAGGGGCTTGAGAGCAACCGTTGGGGTTGTCTTGTAGCCGACGAATGGGGAGCAACCACTCGCAAAGGTGTCTTTGCAGGTGGCGATGTTGTAACGGGAGCTGCCACCGTAATTCTAGCAATGGGAGCAGGTCGCAAAGCTGCTACCGCTATCGACAGGTATATCAAAGGCGAGTAGTTTGCTTTGTTAAACTCTCGTATAGTATATATGGGCGTTTCGATTTAGTTCGAAACGCCCATATTTGTATAAAAAAAGCCTATAAAACAGAAAAGCTGCCCCGTAGAGCAGCTTTTCGTTTTTTATATCATTCTGTAAATTAGAACGACTTAGCAATTGCTAGGAAATCAGCAGCAGCAAGAGCAGCACCACCAATTAGACCACCATCAACATCAGCCTTAGAGAAGATCTCGTTAGCGTTAGATGGCTTACAGCTACCACCGTAAAGGATAGGAGTTTTCTCAGCCGCAGCACCAAACTTCTCAGCAAGTACCGAACGAATGAAAGCGTGAATCTCTTGTGCTTGATCTGCTGTTGCAGTCTTGCCAGTACCGATAGCCCAAACTGGCTCATAAGCGATAACTAGAGTCTCGAACTGCTCTGCAGTAAGACCAAATACAACCTCCTCGATTTGCTGACGGCAAACATCAAAGTGCTTTTCTGCCTCACGCTCCTCTAGCTTCTCACCAACACAGTAGATTGGAGCTAGACCGTTAGCGTATGCTTGAGCGATCTTCTTGCAAAGAGTCTCGCTAGTTTCGCCATGGTACTCACGACGCTCAGAGTGACCTAGGATCACATACTTAGCGTTGCAAGAAGCG
The DNA here is from genome assembly GCA_964370235.1 of uncultured Rikenellaceae bacterium. Classification (GTDB taxonomy): domain Bacteria; phylum Bacteroidota; class Bacteroidia; order Bacteroidales; family Rikenellaceae; genus CAYJIL01. The sequence goes on from CAYJIL010000029.1 coordinate 21,481, forward strand.
ATCATAGATGCAGATACCTCACCTGTGTAAGCGCCTTTGTCTTGTGCCGAACAATCTTGTGCAGCGATAGCTACCGAGCTACCCTCGATTGCGTTACCAACACAACAGATGTGTGTGTAAGGAGGAGCGATGATTAGCTCTACACCCTCTACCTTCTCAGCTGCTACAGCCTTACCTAGCTCCACACCCTCTTGGCATGAAGTGTTCATTTTCCAGTTACCTGCTACGATTTGTCTTCTCATGATTTTATTTTTAATGAATTAACAATTTTATTTTTTTTATTACTTAGATGCTGCCTCACACCATGCTGCAACTTCGTCAGCCGATGGGTTCTTTAGCCCTAGTTTGTTCTTTTTGTTGTAACCACATATAGTGTTGAATAGGCTACCTGTGCTCTGCTCGCCTAGAGCCGCTACTGTAATAAAGCCTAGCTTGTAAAGCACGCCCTCTGTCCACTCGGCTGGTACGCCAATTGCTTCGAACTGCTCTACACTGTCACGTACAATACGCTTTTCGGGGCGCATTTGTGGGAAGAATAGCACGTCTTGGATAGATGGCTGCCCAGTCATAAACATTGTTAGGCGGTCGATACCAATACCCATACCCGAACATGGAGGCATACCATACTCTAGTGCACGCACAAAGTCCATGTCAATGAACATTGCCTCGTCGTCGCCCTTCTCGCTTAGCTTTAGTTGCTCTTGGAAACGCTCTAGCTGGTCGATTGGGTCGTTAAGCTCGGTGTATGCATTACATAGCTCCTTACCTGCAACAAATAGCTCAAAACGCTCGGTTAAGTCGCCATTTGTACGGTGGCGCTTACACAGTGGTGACATCTCACGTGGATAGTCTGTAATAAATGTAGGCTGAATTAAATCGTCCTCGCAATACTGGCCAAAGATAGCATCAATTAACTTACCCTTACCAAATGTTTCGTCTACCTCTACATTTAGCTTTTTGCACGCCTCGAACAGTTGCTCTTCGCTCTGCCCTGTTATATCGTAACCTGTTTTCTCTTTAATGGCATCTGTCATCGACAATCTGCGGAATGGTGCTGCAAAGCTCACTTCGTGCTCGCCAATTGTAACCGTAGTTTTGCCGTGTAGTGCAAGTGCCACTTTCTCTATCATTTGCTCTACAAATTCCATCATCCAAATGTAGTCTTTGTAGGCAACATATATCTCCATTACCGTAAACTCTGGGTTGTGGGTTCTGTCCATACCCTCGTTGCGGAAGTCTTTTGCAAACTCATACACACCATCAAAACCACCCACGATCAAACGCTTTAGGTATAGCTCGTTTGCGATACGAAGGTATAGCTCCATATCTAGTGTGTTGTGGTGTGTGATGAACGGACGTGCCGATGCACCACCTGGGATTGGCTGTAGGATTGGTGTTTCAACCTCGATATAACCTTTTGAGTTAAAGAAGTCACGCATAGTGTTTATGATCTTGCTGCGCTTTAGGAACACATCTTTTACCGATGGGTTAACAACAAGGTCTACATAACGCTGGCGGTAACGCTGCTCTGCATCAGAGAAAGCATCAAACACCTGACCCTCTTTCTCTTTAACGATTGGGAGTGGGCGAATAGACTTGCTAAGTACCTTTAGTTCTTTTGTGTGAACCGATAGCTCGCCAGTCTTAGTCTTAAAGACATGACCCTTAATGCCCACAAAGTCGCCAATATCTAGTAGCTTTTTGAATACAGTGTTGTACATCGTAGCATCGCCCTCGGGGCAAATGTCGTCACGACGAACATATATCTGCATACGTCCTGTGTGGTCTTGTAGCTCAAAAAACGAAGCACTACCCATAATACGGCGAGACATAATACGTCCTGCAACCGCTATATCCGATAGGTTACCCTCCTCTGGGTTAAATTCATTCTCGATTTGCTCTGCCGTAGCAGTTACCTCAAACATCTCTGCTGGATAGGGCTCGATACCTAGCTCACGTAGCTGTGCTAACGAACCTCTACGAATAATCTCCTGCTCGCTAAGCATAGAGATATCGACTCCTTGCTCTGTTGTCATATCCTATATTTTTTATATAATTCTTCCTTATTATTGTTCTACCCATATTTATATAGAACAGAGCACAAAAGTAGCTATTTTTCAATTAATGGCATAATTTTAACCATAAAGAGTTCACCTCTAGCGAAAAAAATCACTCTTAAACCACAAATCATTTCATAATTACAGCAAAAGAGTATAACTTTGCAGCCTGTAAAGAAGTTGTTTAGAACCGAAAAGGAAGTTCAAAGATGAAGATAGTTAGAGATGAACACTCTTTAAAAGAGGCAATCAATGCCCTAAAAGAGAAAGGGAGCGTAGGCTTTGTCCCAACGATGGGTGCTTTGCACAGTGGTCACATATCGCTTGTTGAGCGTAGTGGAAAAGAGTGCGACTCAACGGTGGTTAGCATCTTTGTGAATCCAACACAGTTTAACGACAAAAACGACCTTGCTGCATATCCTCGCACCGAGGAGGCAGATTGCTTGCTTTTGCAAGAGGCTGGTTGCTCGCTTGTCTTTGTACCTAGTGTAGAGGTTATCTACCCTAGCGAAGACAATCGCCGTTTCGACTTTGGAACGCTAGAGACCGTAATGGAAGGGGCATCACGTCCGGGGCACTTTAATGGTGTAGGGCAGGTGGTGAGCCGTCTGTTCGATATGGTAGAGCCACACAAAGCTTTCTTTGGCGAAAAAGACTTTCAGCAGCTTGCTATCATTCGCAAAATGACTCGTGACATGGCATACGACATCGAGATTGTAGGGTGTGCAACCCAACGTGCCGATGATGGCCTTGCGCTAAGTTCTCGCAATATGCTCCTTAGCGATAGTCAAAGGGCAGCCGCTCCGTTAATCTATGCCACTATGCAAGAGGCACTAGGGCAAAAGAGTAGCATGAGCGTTAGCCAGCTCAAAGAGTGGGTAGCAAACAAGATTAACACCTCTAGCGAGCTAGAAACCGAGTACTTTACAATAGTAGATAGTAGCACCCTAGCCGATATTAGTTCGTGGGATGACACTAGCGATATTAGAGCTTGCGTAGCAGTAAGATGTGGCGCAGTTCGTTTAATAGATAATGTTGATTTTAATTAATTTATATAGTTATGTTAATTGAGGTATTAAAGTCCAAAATACATAGAGTAAGTGTAACACAAGCCAACCTCGACTATGTTGGTAGCATTACCATTGACGAAGATTTGCTAGATGCAGCTAACATGATTGCAGGCGAAAAGGTAGCCATTGTTAATAACAACAACGGCGAGCGTTTCGAAACCTACATCATCAAAGGTCGTCGTGGTAGTGGCGAGATATGTGTTAATGGAGCTGCGGCAAGAAAGGTTGCCCTAGGCGATATTATCATCATAATCTCTTATGCGCATCTAGATTTTGAGAAGGCAAAAACTTTTGAGCCTTGGATTGTCTTCCCCGATACTGCTACAAACTTGCTCATTGAGAGGTAGTTTGGCTAGGTTTGGTAGTGATGCGCTACCAAAGAATATAAAAAAGTTGTGGTGAAATTTTGCAAAAACCAATATATTCACTACTTTTGTGTCTCTGTTTAGGGGATCACCCCCTACATAACATTGAAATTGGGTCTGATGGCCGAGTGGCTAGGCAACGGTCTGCAAAACCGTCTACAGCGGTTCGAATCCGCTTCGGACCTCACGAAAACGGCTTACAG
>CAYJIL010000030.1:0-24387 GCA_964370235.1 uncultured Rikenellaceae bacterium
CTGACCTTCAGATCAAAAAGACTACACTACTCTACAAATCTCAACAATAGTCTTAACCGCCAATTCCATACTCTCAAGCGCAATATACTCATATCTACCATGAATATTAACAGCACCAGTAAAAATATTAGGCGTTGGAAGCCCCATAAAAGAGAGACGGCTACCATCGGTACCACCTCTAATTGGGCGAATATTAGGCACTACACCAGCACGCTCCATCGCTAGGCGAGCACGCTCAACAATATCCATTCTCTCACGCACAACCTCAGCCATATTATAGTACTGATCTTTGATTGCAACCGTAATTACATCCTTGCCATAGCGGTCATTAAACTGCTGTGCCAATTTCTCTATATTCTCTTTACGACGCTCAAAAGTCTCTCTGTCGTGATCACGAATTATATACTCCGAAGTAGCAGCATCTACCTTGCCTGCAATAGACATTAGGTGATAGAAACCCTCGTAACCCTCGGTGTGCTCGGGACGCTCACGCAGTGGTAAAGCACCGTCAAACTCGGCAGCAATGCTCAGCGCATTCACCATCTTACCTTTAGCATACCCCGGGTGTATATTGCGACCTTTGATTGTTAGTTTTACCGATGCAGCATTAAAGTTCTCATACTCTAGCTCACCTACCGAACCACCATCAACCGTATAGGCATATTCGGCTCCAAAACGCTCTACCGAAAAATGGTTAACTCCTGCACCAATCTCCTCGTCGGGTGTAAAGCCAACACGTATCTTACCATGCTTAATTTCGGGGTGATTGATTAGGTACTCCATAGCAGTCATGATTTCGGCAACTCCTGCCTTATCATCGGCACCTAGTAGCGTAGTACCATCGGTAGTGATTAGGGTTTGCCCTTTGTAGCCCTCAAGCTCGGGAAACTCCGAAGTGCGCAAAACTATACCACTCTTAAACGATAGTGGAATATCGCCTCCCTTATATTGAATCACCTGTGGCTTTACATCCTTACCGCTCATATCTGGAGAGGTATCGACATGTGCCAAGAAACCAATAGTAGGAGTATCTGTGTCGCAGTTAGCCTCTAGGGTAGCCATTACATAGTGATGCTCATCTACGGTAACATCGCTTAGCCCCATTTGACGAAGCCTATCTGCCATCATTTTCAAAAATTCACACTGCCCCTCGGTAGATGGGTAGGTGGTAGAGCTTGTGTCGCTCTGAGTATCATAAGTTACATATTCCAAAAATCTATCTAATACTTTTGACATAGTAATTTGTTGTTATGGTTATAAAAAAGCGCACCTCCTAGTAGGGGTGCGCCAAATACTATCTGTTACAGGGTACGAGAATTACTTTGTAGAATCTGCCGCTTCTGGCATCTCAACTGGAACCTCGAAAACTTGCTCACCATCTATACCTTGCTGAATGCTATCCTCTAGACGAGACTTGCTATCTGATACCATGTTCGATGGCATTGCCATTGTTGCCATAAGGCTAAGTACCAAAATAGAGATTGATAGGCCCCAAGTCATTTTCTCCAAAAAGTCTGAAGTTTGACGAACACCCATAACTTGGTTAGAGGCACCAAAGTTTGCTGCCATACCACTCTTTGAGTGCTGCGCTAGGACAGTTAGAATTAGCAAAAGACTTGCAATGATGATTAGTACAATAAAGAAAATATACATCTTATTTAATTTTTAAATTTTCAAACGTTTAGCTGAGAATCTTGCCACAACACGGCGCAAAGATCAACAAACAAGCTGCAAAATAAGTAATTTTTTTTCTCAATTCAAAATAAATTAAGACAAATTCTACCAATTTGATACTGCTGCATTAAAGATATCTTCGATTAGCTTCTCTTGTATCTCGGGAATGATGGTTGGTTCAACATCCTGCAACATGCTATTACTGTCGTAATCGGCAAAAGCTGAGAACGTCTTGCTATAGTTTTGTGATGGATCGAGCTTGTTTGTAAAGGTCATTTTAACGGTAATAGTAAGCCTATTTTGCGAAGCATATTCATCGCCGGTAACGGCAATAGGCGTACTCACATAGTTTGTAATATCACCATCAAACGCCAAATCTCCATCTTCTTTTATGAGGTCAAGACTTGTTTGACGCTGAAACCTATCTTGCAGTGCCTCGGTCATCGAAGATGCTAGCGAAGGCATAACCATCGCAGCAAAGTTCTCGAATGGCTGAATACTCACAGTCGAAGCATCGGGTGAGATACTTGCTCCCGTAAAAGAATACTTAAAAGTACAAGCACATAGTAACACCGAGCTAAGTAGCAAGGTTAATATCGAACGATTCATAACAATAGTAAATATTACTTATGTCAACTCTCCCAGCCTAACTAGACTGAGAGAGCGACAAAGGTGTGTATCTAAAAGACTATAGCGATTAGTTACCGCAACAAGACTTATATTTTTGACCGCTACCACATGGGCAAGCATCATTGCGACCTACACGCTTATCGGCCTTTGCAGGCGATGGCTTAGAGTCACCTTGATTAACTGCCGCTGCAACTTTAGCTGCCTTCTCTTGCTCTGCATTCATATCACGCATACCAACCGAAGCTGCCGAGTTAATAACACTCTTAGGCTCTACCTTTGGTTGCTCAGATGGTGCAGGAGCAGCAGCTGGTTGCATTCTCACTTGTGGCTGTGGTTGAGGCTGTGGAGCCTGACGCACTGGCACATATGCTCTTGTAAGAATAGATAGAATCTCACGGTTTACCTTATCAAGCATTTTGCTAAATAAGTTGTATGACTCGAACTTGTAGATAAGAAGTGGATCTTTTTGCTCATAAGAAGCATTCTGAACCGACTGCTTAAGATCGTCCATTTCACGTAGGTGCTCTTTCCAGCTCTCGTCAATCATGATTAGCATCACAATCTTGCTAAGTGCATTAAAGGCATCTTGTCCCTTTGTAGCAATAATTTTGTCGATGTCGCCATGTGCATGGAACATGCGAGTACCATCTGCTACTGGGAATGGGAATAGCTTATAGCGATCGCCCTGCTGCTCTTTAATAGATGCTGCAACCGGAGCAATGATAGATGCAATAGCCTCACGACGACGATCTAGTGTATCTGTAATATCTTGTGCTACACGGCGCTGCTTATCCTCGTGGTTAAGAGCATTAAACTCATCTTCTGTTATTGTAGTATCTACCGATAGCTGACGAATTAGCTCGAAGTGGAAATCTTCGTAAGAGCTACCATAAGCCGTTACAAATGCCTCGGCAAAGTCAACAACCATATTGTTGATATCTACCTCTACTCTATCACCATAAAGTGCGTGGCGACGACGACGATAGATAACCTCACGCTGAGAGTTCATAACATCGTCATACTCTAGAAGACGCTTACGAACACCAAAGTTATTCTCCTCTACTTTCTTTTGTGCCTTTTCAACTGCACGTGAAATCATTGGAGCTTGAATATTCTCGCCCTCCTTAAAGCCCATGCGGTCCATAAGACCAGCAATGCGCTCGGTACCAAATAGACGCATTAGATCGTCCTCTAGCGACAAGAAGAACTGCGAAGAACCCGGGTCACCCTGACGACCACTACGTCCACGTAGCTGACGGTCGACACGACGAGACTCGTGACGCTCGGTACCAATAATTGCTAGACCACCAGCATCCTTAACCTCTTTTGATAGCTTAATGTCGGTACCACGACCCGCCATATTGGTAGCAATGGTAACCTGCCCTGCACGACCTGCCTCTTGCACTACTTGTGCCTCTTGCTGGTGTTGCTTTGCATTAAGTACGTTGTGTGAGATACCACGCATCTTGAGCATCTTGCTCAGTAGCTCCGAAATCTCAACCGAAGTTGTACCCACAAGAACAGGACGCTTTTGCTCAACTAGCTCAACAATTTCGTCAATAACTGCTTGGTACTTTTCTCTCTTGGTTTTGTATATAAGGTCGTGACGATCATCACGCTGTATTGGACGATTTGTAGGAATAGATACTACATCTAGTTTATAGATGCTCCAAAACTCACTAGCCTCGGTTTCTGCAGTACCTGTCATACCACCCAACTTGTGGTACATACGGAAGTAGTTTTGAAGTGTTACCGTAGCAAATGTTTGTGTAGCAGCCTCAACAGTTACACGCTCCTTAGCCTCGATTGCTTGGTGCAGACCATCAGAGTAACGACGACCATCCATAATACGGCCAGTTTGCTCATCTACAATCTTAACTTTGTTATCCATCACCACATACTCAACATCTTTTTCGAACAGGCTATACGCCTTTAGAAGTTGATTAACGGTGTGTACACGCTCGCTCTTTAGGGTGTAATCCGACATAAGCGCATCTTTCTTTGCGACTTTCTCTTCGGTTGAAAGGTCAGATTTTGTAAGATCTGCAATTTCGGTACCAATATCTGGAAGTACAAAGAAGTTACTATCATTTACGCTCTGCGAAAGAACCTCTAGACCTTTGTCTGTAAGGTCAACAGAGTTATTTTTCTCTTCGATTACAAAGAATAGATCATCTACAATCTCAGACAAACGCTTGTTGTTTTCTGCTGTGTAGATATTCTCGACCTTTTGCATCAAAGTCTTAATACCTTGCTCACTTAGGAACTTAATAAGTGGACGATATTTTGGTAGACCTTTGTGTGCACGGAATAGCAAAATACCACCCTCTTCGGTCTTACCTGCTGCAATTAGCTTGCGACTCTCCGAAATGATAGAGGTAACATAGCTCTTTTGCATATTGTATAGCTTATCGATATAGTCACGATATTGGTCGAACATTTGCACATCGCCTCTAGGTACTGGACCCGAGATGATAAGCGGAGTACGAGCATCGTCAATTAGGACAGAGTCAACCTCATCGACAATAGCGAAGTGGTGCTTCTTTTGTACTAGGTCGGTAACAGAGTTAGCCATGTTATCGCGCAGATAATCAAAACCAAACTCGTTATTTGTACCATAAGTAATGTCTGACATATATGCTGCACGGCGCTGTGGAGAGTTAGGCTGGTGCTTGTCAATACAGTCTACACTCATACCATGGAACTCGAACAGAGGACCCATCCACTCGCTATCACGGCGTGCTAGGTAATCATTCACAGTTACCACGTGAACACCTTTGCCCGCTAGCGCATTCAAGAACACTGGAAGAGTTGCCACAAGTGTCTTACCCTCACCAGTTGCCATCTCGGCAATTTTGCCTGTGTGTAGCACTACGCCACCAAATAGCTGGCTATCGTAGTGTACCATATCCCAAGACATCATGTTACCACCCGCAAGCCAGCTGCTTGAGTGAATAGCCTTATCACCCTCGATGGTTACATTGTCTCTTTTTAGTGCAAGCATACGGTCAAAATCTGTTGCCGTTACCTCAATTGCATCAGCCTCTTTTAGACGACGACCAGTATCTTTTACGATAGCAAACGCCTCTGGCAGAATCTCTAGCAGCACCTTTTCGATAGTTTCGTCAATTGTCAATAGCGCATCGTCAATCTCCTTAGAGATAGCACTTTTTTTCTCGATAGAAATCTCGGTAGACTCCATCTCGGCTTTTAGTGATTCAATACGCTTTTCGTCAGAAGCAATAGCCTCTTGAATTTTTGCTTTAAGGGCTTCGCTACGAGCTCTTAGCTCGTCATGCGTTAGAGCCTCAATTTGTGGATATATAGCGTGCACCTTCTCAATGTAGGGCATTACCGCTTTTTTATCCTTATCGGACTTTGTTCCAAAAAACAGTTTTAATAAACCTGTTACTACTTTACTCATATATTTGTTTATTTTTTATATTTCTCAAACCTCTTAACTGGTTATTAAGAGGTCAAAGATACAAAAACAATTTAAAAATTAGCACATCAAAGCCATATTAAATTTTAGCTCCCCACTCTTCGATATTCAAATCTTAGAATGAGGAGCTATATAGGGCTCTATTTCAGATAAAAAAACAGCTTTTAACCAAATTTAAAATTATCGTTAACAAACACTGTTTCTATATAAAACATAAGTTCAATACATATTTTATCACAAAAAATACAACTTCATATCATTCGACCTAGCAAATATGAAAGATAAAAGACACAACTATATTTTATGCAATATTATAGCTTTATGTCACTAATTAAAAGTATAACTTTGCACCAAAGAAGTAGCTACGTGGCAAAGCAGGACCATATATATAACCAGCGTCTTTGTTAGCACCAAAATCTAAGTCGTTTTGGTAGCTATCAAAGATGTTCTTAACACCTGCCGATAGCTCCATATTAAAGGATGGAGTTATACCTATATCATATGCCAAACGCAAGCCCATATCAATGAAATCATCGGTAGTAACTAGCTCGTCTTTTTCGATATAACCTGCATAGTGAGCCACCTTCATGCTACCTGTATAAACACCCGTAATCGAAGCATTAAATCCACGTGCAAACGGATAGGTGATTGTTAGGTAACCATAGGTGTTTGGCGAACGCAATAGCTCCTCAACTGGCGCAACATCTGGGTCGTCAGACCACTTTTGTGCTTGCTCATAACGGCTCATCTGAAGCGTTACACCTGCTTGCAAATCTAGCTTATTAGAGAAAGCTGCCCTAAACTCACCATTGAAACCTGCTACATAAGCACCCGAACCATTTCGGCGCTCTAGCAAGATATTACCTTGGTCGTCTTTGCCAATCTCCTCCAAAAAGAACACATCGTCTAGGTTGGTATAAAAACCCTCTAGCAATAGGTTCATCTGTACGTTATCTAAATTCTTGTATAGGTCGACAGAACCACTTATCGAGTTAGAGTACTCGGGACGTAGGTTCTCGTCTACTGTAATAAGCGACACCTCGCCACCAACTGCTGCTACGTGCAAATCTTCGTCATATGCCTGTGGTGCACGGTAACCTGCTGCATAGCTTGCACGAAAGGCAATTGCATCGCTTGGTGCATAACGAAAGTTTACCCTTGGCGAAAATACTGCATGATCTACTAGGCTATGCTTATCGACTCTAAAACCTAGAAGGGCACTAAATTTCTCGACCTTCCACTCGTTTTGCAGATAACCCCCAACGGTGTTAATCTCTTGCTGAATGATTCGGTTGTAGCCTAGCATTTCGTCATTAAGATCATCATAGGTATACTCAACTCCTGCCGTTAGGATAGATGGCATAAACCATAGTTTGTCGAAATTATGGCTCCACTGCGAACCAAGAGCTGCACTTAGATTGGTTGTATTACCATAGGCATTTAGGTCGCCACCAGCACCAAAATAGCTATCTCTCAAAATATTTTGCAACGAACCATACACGCTCACACGGTCTTTGTAATCACTACTAAAGTAGTCATACTTTAGCGATCCACCGTTAATATCATGATTTAGCTCCTCGGCTACAAGCGCCTCGTGTGGCGGGCGATCTAGTGCATCTCCACCACGACGATACTCCTCGATGTGATGGTACTCTAGTGTAATACGACCTCTCTCGGCTATTTTCTGGTAGGCACGAAAACCAACCATACTACTGTTTAGTTCTGGAATATCAGAAAAACTATCGCCATTATAATCGAATGCTTGACGATCTCTTATGTTACCAAAAAGATATACTCCTGTGCGGTAATCATCGCTCACAAACGAACCATTTACCATAGTATTTACGTCGGTAGCACCACCATCCAAAACAGATGTTTGGTTAGCTAGCGAAAAGCTATTACGAACAGGCTCTTTTGTAATAATGTTTACAACTCCACCAATGGCGTTTGCACCATATAGTGCAGATCCACCACCACGAATAATCTCTAAACGCTCAATCATAGCCGCAGGCATTTGCTCTAGGCCATAAACCGCTGCTAGCGAGCTAAACATTGGGCGAGAATCCATCAATACCTGAGAGTAGTGCCCCTCTAGGCCGTTAATACGTAGCTGAGGCACACCGCAGTTACTACAATTAAACTCCATACGCATACCCGTACCAAAGTTCAAAGCATCTGATGGTGCTACCGATGCTGTGTTAGTGAACAGCTTTGGCGAAACCACGCTCACAATTGCAGCACTCTCGCTCTTGCGCTCTGCATTTCGAGATGATGTCACAACTACCTGATCTAGCGAAAGTACTTCGCTAGAGAGCTCAACATCTAACAATGACGCACTCTCTTTTGATACAACTGCATCGACAATGGCACTCTTGTAGCCCATCATCGAAACCTCAATCTTTACCTCTCCTGCATTAACGTTCTTTAGGGTGAAATTACCATCAATATCCGAAAGTGTTGAGTTGTTTGTACCCACAACAGACACAACAGCATATGAGATTATGTTACCGCTCTCCTCGTCTTTTACCGAACCATTAACGGTTACTTTGTCGTTACTTATATTCTCTTCTATTTTTACCGAAGAGTAGCCTGCAAAGGCATTGTACGCCCCCGAAAGAAGAAGCGCAATTAGAATATGTTTCTTAATCATTTTATTAACTCTTTATAATACAAATAAACAGCTACCCCATTACCATAAACAGCAAAATGGAGCAACCAGCAACCCATGTGGGGCTACATAACAATAAAGGTTAATATACGGGGGGAGCTCTCGAGGGACGAGAGAAATGGATGTATTGTTTGGTTAGGTGATGGTATTTGAAACCAAAACCAAATATTTTTTGAGCAAATAAACCCAGAGCTACATAAGCGGTGACAAGCACCATTAGTAGCGTAGTCATTATCGACGAGTACTCGAGCATAGCCATCGAGCCATGCGAGTGGGTAGGTGATGAGTATGGATGTGAGTGGGTAATTGGGCCACTCTCTGTCATATGGGTGTGAGAATACCCCACCACTGCGCCATAATACAAGACAAACAGTAGCAGGAGCATAAATGCCCTATATACTCTCTTTTTTTCCATACTAAGATTACCTCAACAGCTGTTGAGTGTTAAACTACCAACTTCCTCCTGCTCCGCCGCCGCCAAAATCTCCGCCGCCAAAGCCACCAAAGCCGCCCCCTCCAGAAGAGAAGCCACCACGGCTACCTCCCAAGAAGATGCCGCCCATAGGAACACCAGAGTGGGTGATGGTAGAACCACCTCCCCTACGCCTGTTACCTAAGCTCATGATTACAAATATAATAAATAAAATTAAATATGCCATAAATTTATTGCTTCCGCCCGACTCGCTTGGCAAGCTATCGGCACTATATTCGCCCGATGTGATGGCCATTACAGCCTGTGCACCCTGCACAATTCCACCAGCCATATCGCCACTAGCAAAGGCAGGAATCATAATCTGATCTACGATTCTACCAGCATATATATCGGGCAAAACACCCTCTAGGCCATAGCCTACGGCAATGTATGCTTGACCGCTAGAATCGCTAGTCTTGGGCTTTATAACCATTACCACGCCATTATCTTTATCTGCCTGACCTACACCCCACTTATGCCCTAGCTCGATAGCAAACTGGCTAGCGTCCATACCCTCCAAAGAGTTGGTAGTTACAATGCTAATTTGGGTAGAAGTGGTGTCGGCAAACGCTGCAAGCGCACTCTCTAAGCTGCTCTCTAGCTGAGGCGGAATAAGGTCGGCAAAATCGTTTACATAGCCCTTGGGAGTAGAATCAAGTATTGACTGTTGCGAAAAAAGCAAAGCAGGCATTAACACCAACACAGCCAATAAATTACAAAATATAAATATAGATTTTCTCATATTATTCGATAAAAGTATTGCTACAAAAATAGATAAATTCTCTATATTTTTATAACTTTGTGGGGATATTAATTACTAATTCAGATATTAAACAAGATGAAGTACGAACTTAATAAGATTGCCTCTATCTTTGAAATAGAGAGCCAAGTAGTAGAAGTTAACCCCGTAGGAGAGGGTTTTATTAACGACACATTTGTAGTTAAGTGCCAAAGCGGTACCAAGTATATACTACAAAGAAAGAACGATGCCATATTTACTGACATACCTAACATGATGGATAACATATACAGAGTATGTGACCACATTAAGACAAAGGTAGCAGAGGCTGGTGGTGACCCAATGCGTGAGGCAATGACCGTTATTCCAACAAAAGATGGCAAGCTATACCACCAAGAAGAGGATGGTAGTTACTGGGCAACTGTGCTATTTATTGACGACACAATTGCATATACAGACGCAACGACTGTTGATCTTGCATTCCAAGGTGGCAAGGGTATTGGTAAGTTCCAAAAACTACTTTCGGACTTTGAGGGCGAGCTACATGACATTCTACCGGGTTTTCACAATATGCGCTTTAGGTTTGAGCAGTGGGACAAAGCTATTGCCGAAGATAAAGCAGGCAGAGTGGCATCGCTAACTCAAGAGATAGAGTGGATTAACAGCCGCCGTAGCGAAATGATGGCACTGTGGGAGAAGGCCGAGACTGGCGAAATTCCAACAAGGGTAACTCATAACGACACAAAAATTAGCAATATCTTGTTTACCCCACAAGGCGAAGTTTTGTGTGTTATCGACCTAGATACTGTGCTTAGTAGCATTGCACTAAATGACTATGGCGATGCAATACGTTGCTTTGCAAACTCGGGTGCCGAGGACGATGCAAACCTAGACAACGTATCTATCGACATGGGTATGTTTGCTGGCTACACTAGCGGTTACCTATCAGAGGCTGTTGACTTTTTGACCGGCTCAGAGATTGAGAATCTTGCTTTTGCAGCTAAATATATCACATTTGAGCAGGTACTACGCTTTTTGATGGATTACATCAACGGAGATACTTACTACAAAATTAAGTATCCAGAGCACAACTTAGTAAGAACAAAAGCACAATATAAGCTACTAGAGAGCATGGAAGAGAGCTATGCACAAATGGTAGAAATTGTTAATAATGAATATGAGAAGTATAATAGTTAAATTGATGTTTATAATGCTACCTATATTTGCGGTAGCTAAGGGCAAAAACAAAGACATGGTAATAAGTAGAGTTGAAGCAAATCTTTCGGCCTCAGAGGTTGAGAAGATACTAGACAAGCAAAAAAGCCACAAAATAGAGACTATCAACTGGGAGGAGTTCTCGTATATGCCAAAGGTTAAATTTGCAATGGTGCACGATGGAGATCACATCTACATTAAGTACTACGTAAAAGAGAAAGAGACGATGGCTCGTCAAGGCGAAGACTTTGGCAGAATATGGACAGACTCTTGTGTAGAGATGTTTATTATGTTTGATGGTGAGCACTACTACAATTTTGAGTTCAACTCTATTGGCAATGGCCTAGCATCTCGCAAGGTGTTCGAGGGTAGCAGCGAAGATGTAGATCGTGAGCTGTTCAAAAAAATTGAGCGATTCACAACTATGGGTAACCAAGTTTTCGAGCAAATCAACGGCGATAACCAGTGGACTCTTATGCTAAAGATTCCTGTTGAGCTATTCTCTAGAGATGGTATCACAACCTTTGATGGTGCACAGGCACGTGCCAATTTCTATAAGTGTGGCGACGATATGACTACTCCACACTTTGTTTCGTGGGCTCCAATCGATACTCCATCGCCTAGCTTCCACCAACCAAAATTCTTTAGAACAATTACATTTGAATAGACAGTGAGAAATATTAAGAGAGAAGATTTAACACTAGCGCATCGCTACCTAATAACCCTCACCAAGAGGATATCGCAAGAGAGGCTCATGATTATCATTTCGGTGATAATTGGTGCTGTCTCGGCATTTGCAGCACTTTTGTTTGAGGAGGCTGTTGCAGGAGTAAAGCAACTGCTCACCAGCTGGGTTGATGTCGAAAGTGTAAACTTTCTGTTCCTAGTATCTCCACTAATTGGTATCATCATTGTTACCCTTATGCTAAAATATTTTATTAAAGATAATATTAGCCATGGGGTAACAAAGATACTATATGCCATTACACACTCTCGTTCGCAACTAAAAACACACAATACCTATTCGTCGATTCTTGCAGGATCGACGACTATTGGTTTTGGTGGTTCGGTAGGACCCGAGGCACCTATCGTAATGACGGGGGCAGCAGTAGGCTCAAACATAGCACGATTTTTTAGGATGGACTACCGTAGTACCACAATCTTATTGGGGTGTGGTACGGCGGCAGCACTTGCTGGTATCTTTAAGGCTCCCATTTCGGGAGTGGTGTTTGTGATTGAGGTTTTGCTACTCGACATTAGTATTATGTCGATTATCCCCATCCTAATTGCAGCCGTTACCTCTACCACTATCACATATTTTTGGCACGGCTTCACCCCCATCTTCAACGTAGACACTGCCCTTATGGCAATTGAGGTGGGACACACGCCCTATTATTTGGCACTAGGTATTATTTGTGGGCTAGCATCTACCTACCTCATTCGTACATCGGCAAAAATTGAGTCGCTCTTTAAGAGCATAGACAAGCAGTGGAAAAGATGGGTCATTGGTGGTATATCGCTAGGTGTGATGATATTTTTGCTTCCGCCCCTATATGGCCAAGGTTATGACAGCATTACCGACCTCATTAGCGGAAACATGGATAGCCTTTTTAGCAATAGCCTTGTATATTCATTCAAAGATAACAACTGGGTAATATTGGCATTCCTGCTTGCCATAATGTGCTTTAAGTCAATTGCTATGGCTTGCACAAATGCAGCAGGTGGTGTGGGGGGTGCATTTGCACCATCGCTATTTTTGGGTGCGTTTAGTGGTTACTTTACGGCTATGCTCATTAACACACTCTTTGGCATCGACCTACCCGAGGTATCGTTCGTGCTAGTGGGTATGGCAGGGGTTATGGCAGGAGCTATGAATTCGCCATTAACGGCAGTCTTTTTGATTGCCGAAATATCGGGCGGCTACAAGCTATTTGTGCCACTAATGCTGGTTTCGGCAATATCGTATGCCATGACCTATTACTTTAACCCATACTCGGTATATACTCGTGAGCTGGTGCTCAAAGGAGACACACTTTCGCTATCAAAAGAGCGTTCGCTGCTATTTATCGAGCTAGAGAACATAATCGAAGATAACTTTATTATGGTATCGCCAACAATGAGCCTTGGTAACTTGGTGGGCAAGGTGGCAATGACTACTCGCAACCTGTTCCCTGTGGTAGATAATAGCGGAAAGTTATTGGGTATTGTTACACTAGACGATATTAGAGCCGACCTCCTAAACCACGAATTTTATAGCATAAACAGTGTGGCAGACTACATGCAACCTGTCGATCACATTATTTCGTTATCGGACCCCATTGGTCTTGTGCTCGAAAAATTTGATGCAAGTGGAGCATGGAACCTACCGGTTCAAAACACTGGAGGCAGATATATTGGATTTGTATCTAAGAGTAAGATATTTGCCGAATATCGTGACACACTTAACAAAAATTAACACATAACTATACAATGAGAACAATCATCAAATCAATACCAAATACCATAACACTACTAAACCTACTATGTGGCTGTGTGAGCATTAGCCATGCATTTATTGGCGAAATAGATATTGCCATGTATGCAATAGTAGTTGCTGCTGTGCTCGATTTCTTTGATGGCTTTGCAGCAAGAATGCTAAAGGCATATTCAGATATTGGCAAAGACCTAGACTCACTAGCCGATATGGTGTCATTTGGTGTAGCACCATCGGTTATGTTATATATTGCATCGGGGGGTAACTACTTTGCATTTGTATTGGCTGCATTCTCGGCACTTAGATTGGCTAAATTTAATAATGATACTCGCCAAACAAGCTCGTTTATTGGTCTACCAACACCTGCTAATGCTTTCTTTATTAGCTCGGGTGTATATGTGTCGATGCTGGGTGGCGAATTCTCGCACCTAATTGCTCCTATATTTACAAGCACAGTGGGTAGCTCGATTATCTCGGCTGTGTTTGCGTTAATAATGGTGTCCGAAATACCTATGTTCTCGCTTAAGCTAAAGAGCTATAAGCTACAAGACAATGTGGCTGTATATTCGTTTTTGGTATTTTCGATTGCCATGCTAGTGTGGCTTAAACTGTCGGCACTAGTAATAATTATTCCTGCATATATCATTTTATCGGCCGCTTTACATACTATCTGTGGGGGTAAAAGTCGTTAAAAGTTATCTCAAGATTAATTGAATTTAAATTATTTGCATATATTTGTAGTTCTTATGCCTACAAAAAAGCAAGCTAACAACTTGAGTGTAAATACATAAGAACAAGTGCAACGAAATTATTACTCTTTGAATAGATACTTCATATCGCTATTATTTGCTATGATACTACTAATGTTGGTATCACCATCGTCTATGCTCTATGGTCAGAACATAGGTAGCAACACTGGTAGCTTTAACAATATCTATAATCGTAACGATAGTCAACAAGACTACGAAGACCAGATTAAGGCTCTCGACCCAAATCAAACTACCGATACTCTTTCTCGTAAAAAGGAAGCAAAGCCTAAAAAACCACTTGAGTCATATTTCTTTTCGGATTCTCTAAAAAAGAACAATGTCTTTTCGTGGAACTACAAGTATGGCTACAACGAGATTAATGTTATTCCTGTGGATACTGCTATTAATATGTTCCACAGAGACTCACCGTTTTTGCACAACGAAAGGGTGGGTGCAACATATCTTGGTAACTTGGGTGCAGGGGCACAGTCGCTAGAGTACGAAAAGCAACTAAGCCAAACGGCAGCTTTTTCGTTTCTTAATATACAAAATTCATATTTATACACACCCGAGAATATACCATTTTATAATGGTAAGCGACCGTTCACACAGCTAACATATTTTATGTCTGGTCAGCTACAAAAGCTAGAGCAGCAGTTGCGTGTTACACATGCTCAAAACATATCGCCATCGACAGGCATTAACCTCACATACCGCAATAGTGGCACAAAGGGTATGTATGCCAACCAGCGTACTACACAAAAGAACCTATCGCTAGCACTTTCGCACACGGGCAAAAGATATAGCATACATGGTGGCTATATTTACAACATGGGCGATATTCAAGAGAATGGTGGTTTGGTTGACGATGCCGAGGTAACCGATACCATTATCGACCTGAGCGAGAACCTTACCATGCAGCTAGGCGATGCACGTAACCGCTTTAAGAATAACACGATTTATTTTACTCAGTCATATGCCATTCCACTATCGCAGATAGATACTACCGAGGGGGCAACTACGGCAGATATGACTTCGTTTTATGTAGGGCAGAGCTTTAACTACTCTACTGTCAACAAAATATATTCAGACTCAAAAGACGAGAGTGGCGACTATTACGATAATTGGTTTATAGACAACACAGCAACTAGAGACTCTATTGCCGAACGCAGAGTAGATATTAGAGGATTTATACAGCTGCAACCATATAGCCGAGATGGCCTACTTGGGCTTGTTACGGCAGGTGCGGGCTATTTGTCTGAGCACTTCTACCACTTTACACCATCGGAGTTTATCTCTCCATCGAGTGGTGTTACCGAAAACAGCATATTCTTATACGGAGATATTAGCGGATCTCTTAGCAGATACCTTAACTGGGGGGCAGACGTAAACTTTACCCCAGTTGGATACCGAAGTGGCGACCTTAAACTAAATGCAGAGCTTGGCTTGAGCGCATATATTAAAGAACGTCCCATTAATTTAGACTTTAACTTCCTGCTCTCTAATCAGAGACCATCTTATTGGAGCGAGCACTATTTCTCTAACCACTATCAGTGGAATAACTCTTTTAGCAAAGAGACTGAGACCCGAATAGGTGCTACACTCACCATTCCCGATTATGGAATTGAGCTAGGCGCAAGCCAGTCGATAGTGACCAACAAGGTTTACTATAACGAAAACTCACTACCAACTCAGGAGGGTGATGCTGTTAGTATCACGGGCATTTATCTACAAAAAGACTTCCGTGCAGGAGGTTTTCACTTTAACCACAGGGCAAAGCTTCAATGGAGCAGCAATCAAAGTGTCGTACCACTACCTCTGCTATCTGCAAATGCACTCTACTACTACGAGTTTAATGTAGTAAAGGATGTATTAAGGATGCAAGTGGGAATTGATGGATATTACAACTCGGAGTATTATGGGTTGGGGTATAATCCCGCAATATCACAATTCTACAACCAGAGGGAGGTTCAAACGGGCAACTATCCTATGATAGATGGCTATGTTTCGGGCAAGTGGAAACGAGTACGTATCCTTGTAAAGATTCAACACCTAAACTACGAGTTGATTGGTGGTCGCAACTACTTTAATGTAGCGCACTACCCTATGAATCGCCGTATGTTAAGGCTTGGTCTTTCGTGGAACTTCTATGATTAGCTTTTTAGGGGAGCCGTAGACTCGCCCAATTAGAGACTTTTATGAAAAGGCTTTTAATTGCGTCAATCTTTTTATTAATCTTAATTACAACATTTACACAACGTCTTTTAAAGGTAAACGAAGAGACAATTCTTCATCCACCAATAATGAAAGATGTAAAAGAAAAAGGAGTTTTAACAATAGCCGTAGACGAGAGTATCCCCGGGTACTTTAACTATAATGGCTGCGAATATGGCTTTCAGTACGATATACTGCGCACCTATGCAACAAGCATTGGGGTTGAGCTAGAGATCATCAGCAAAAGTAGCATTGACAATGCGCTTGATCTGCTAAATAACAACAAAGCAGATATCGTTGTGACAATGGAAGGGCATAGGGACGATTACCACAAAAAAACTACTCCACTCAGCCCAATTTACAAAACAAATTATGTGCTATTGGCAAGAAGGGGAACGCCACGCATAGCCACTAGCAAGGGGTTAAAGAGCGTTACGAACAAGGGGAACACCCTGCTTTCGCAACCATTTACCACGACTCAGGGGTATGAGCATTGGCAAGACTCTATTTCGTCTAATGCACAGGTTACACACCAAGGAAGTTTGCGTGTAATCGAAGATATTGCCAAAGGCAAGGTCGACTATTTTGTTTGTGAGGGAATGGAGGCAGCACTAGGTTGCTTTGTCAACAAAAACGTAGAGGTTATCTATTCGTTTAACGAGAGCGTAAGTTCGGTTTTATTGGTAGACAACGACAACAGCGCACTAGCGGCCAACTTTAACAAGTGGATAGAGAGCTTTAGAGGTTCGGCAGAGTATAGCCGTCTCGAAGCACTGTACTACGAGAGTGGTTTTACAAAAGAGCTGGCAACCGAAGGCTTTGTTGCTCCACAGGGTGCTATTTCGCCCTACGACGAGCTAATAAAGAACGAGAGCCAAAAGGCTGGGCTAGACTGGAGACTTGTATCGGCAATTGCTTATCACGAGTCGAGATTTAAGCCCGACATCTACTCGCCACGTAGCGCATGTGGTCTTATGCAGGTGATGCCAGCAATCGCACGACAGTTTAATATGAGTGCCGACGAGATGGTTGAACCACAAAAAAATGTAGAGGTAGCTCTAAAGCTAATAAACAAAATATCGTCATCACTGCGTTTTAGCTCATCGACGAGCCAGTACGACAAGACTTGTATTATACTTGCATGTTATAATGGTGGTATAGGTCACGTGCTAGATGCTCGCAAGCTAGCTGTCAAGTATGGCGAGAGTCCCAACAGCTGGGTGAATGTAGCAAAATATCTTGCACTAAAAAGTCAATCCGAGTTTTATAATGACGAAGTGGTGAGGAGCGGAAGGTTCTCTGGAAGCAACGAAACATTATCATTTGTTAAAAAAGTTATGGATAAATACGATTTTTATTGTCAAGTTGCTACGAAATAGTTAAAAATTTATCATAAGTATACAACTTAACAAAAAAAAACATATATTTGTAAGCATATAAAAAAAGGATGAAAAATTTCGCACTATATTTTAACTATTATTTCTATTACTTCTTCTTTAACAGGGAGCAGCAGAGTCTTAGTATACTATAATATAGTTATGTAAATTTAATAATATTTATGAGGCTCTCTATTTTTAGGGAGCCTTACTTATTTTAAAAGTATGAGAGTTGCAATACAGGGTTACCAAGGGTGTTTCCACCAAATGTCGGCATATGACTACTATGGCACCGAGATAGAGATTATCTCGTGTGACTCGTTCAAGCAGGTAGTCGAGCATGTAAATAGCAAGAGGTGCGATGCCGGAGTAATGGCAATCGAAAATTCGATAGCAGGCAGTATAATGCCAAATTATAGGCTACTACAAAACAACAATTTGTGCATCGAGGGCGAGAATCACCTTATGATACACCAAAACCTGTTGGTAGTGCCGGGCACAAAAATCGAAGATGTAAAAGAGATACACTCTCACCCAATGGCTCTACAACAGAGCATGGAGTTTATCGAGTCGCTAGCCCACCCCGTAAAGGTTATTGAGGCAAGCGATACTGCATCGGCAGCCAAGATGGTATCGTGCGAGGGGCGCAAAGAGATTGCGGCAATAGCTAGCCGCCTTGCAGGTGATCTATATTCGCTAGAGAACATAGCACCCGATATACACACTGTAAAGCGCAACTTTACTCGTTTTTTGATGCTAAAGCATAGCGATAACTACACTCAAATGCCCGATAGCAACAAGGCATCAATCTACTTTAAGTTATCACACCAAAAGAATTCGCTACTCAACACCCTTAGGTCGTTTGAGCTATATGGAATAAACATGAGCAAATTGCAGTCATACCCCATTCCCGAAGATCCTTTTAACTATCTGTTCTATGTAGATATGGAGTTTGAGTCGCTTGACGATTACAACAAGGTAATAGATCTTGTTAGACGCCAAACCGATGAGCTTAGAGTGTGTGGAGTATATAAGAAAGGTAAATTTATTAGCAAATAGTTATGTTAGATAAAGTAGTAATAGTAGGTGTTGGACTTATGGGTGGTTCGTTTGCTCTAGCACTAAAAGATAACTCTCTTGCAAAGGAGATTGTGGGAGTAGACAATAGCACCACCAACCTCGAAAAGGCTATGCAGCGAGGTATTATCGACAGCCATGCCCCACTTGCGCAGGCTGTGCAAGATGCATCGCTAGTGGTAATAGCAATTCCGGTTAACCACATACCGCTAGAGTCGATTAAGGTTTTGAACCTAATATCAGACAAACAAATTATCATCGACCTAGGTTCAACAAAAGAGGAGCTGTGCAGTGTCATTTCGCAACACCCAAAACGTTCTCGCTATGTAGCCACTCACCCAATGTGGGGAACCGAGTACAGCGGCCCCGAGAGTGCTGTTCATGGGGCATTCAAAGGACGAGTGCTAGTTATTTGCGAAAAGGAGAAAACCGATAACGATGCACTAGAGATAATAGAGAAGATATACACTGTATTTGGTATGCCAATTAGGTATATGTGCCCCGAGGAGCACGACATGCACGCTGCCTATGTGAGCCACATATCACACATTACATCCTATGCGCTTGCGCTAACGGTTCTCGAAAAGGAGAAAGAAGACGACAATATATTTGCGCTAGCTGGTGGTGGTTTTGAGAGTACAGTGCGTCTTGCAAAGAGTTCATACAGCATGTGGGTTCCTATATTTATGCAAAACAAATATAACGTGCTCGATGTGCTAAGGGAGCATATACACCAGCTTAATATACTACGCAAGATGATCGAGCGAGACGATCGTGAAGGGCTAAACCAAGTAATAACCAAGGCCAACACAATTAACAAGATAATTGATTAACACCATACAATAGATAATTAACAAATAGTAATTCATAATTAAATAACTGATACAAAATGTTTTCATTCAAAAGCAAAAGACCACTTATCATCTCGGGCCCTTGTAGCGCCGAGAGCCGTGAGCAACTACTAGAAACTTGTCGTGCACTAGCAGCCGAGGGCTGTGTCGATATCTTCCGTGCAGGTGTATGGAAGCCACGTACTAAACCTGGTTCATTCGAGGGTGCTGGCGAGCCTGCACTAGAGTGGCTTGCCGAGGCTAAAAGAGAGACTGGCATTCCGTTTATGACCGAGGTTGCAAATCGTGAGCACGTTGAGCTTGCACTTAAGCACGGTGCCGATGCAGTGTGGATTGGTGCACGTACTACGGTTAGCCCATTTAGCGTACAAGAGATTGCAGATGCACTTCGTGGTAGCGATATACCTGTACTTGTAAAGAACCCTATGAACCCAGATCTAGACCTATGGCAAGGTGCTGTACAGCGTCTATTGGCTGTTGGTGTAAAAGAGGTTGGTCTTATTCACCGTGGTTTCTCTTTGTTTGGAGCAAGCGAATATCGCAACAACCCAATGTGGCACGTTGCAATTGACATGAAGCGTCGCATGCCAGACCTAGTTATGATATGTGACCCATCACACATTTGTGGCAAACGTGAGCTACTAGAGCAAGTATCACAAAAGAGTGCCGATATGCACTTTGATGGTCTTATTGTAGAGAGCCACATATGCCCATCGAAAGCACTTAGCGACAGCGAGCAGCAGCTAGAACCAGCCGATCTAGGCAAGATGGTTAGATCTCTAAAGTGGAGAGAGGACAGTGTAGACTCGGTACAGTACCAAGATACACTTGCCGAGCTACGTGGGCAAATCGACCAACTAGATAGCGTTGCCTTTGAGGTACTATCAAAGCGTATGCAGGTAGCTGCCAAGATTGGCCAAGTTAAGAAGGACAATAACGTCTCTATTCTTCAGACAGGCAGATGGAACGATATTCTTGAGAGAGTTCCTACAATGTCGGCTAAGCTAGGAATTAGCGAAGATTTCATCATCAAAATCTTTAACGCAATTCACGTTGAGAGTATCAACACACAAGATAAGATTATGAATGCAAAGGATGAGTAATCATCTTGCACTATAAAAGCAGAGAGGGTGTTTCGAACTATTTCGAAACACCCTCTTTCTGTATGTGGTGATTATTATATTGCTTTTGTTCTCGTTGCTAGCCACTCACGCTCGGTGGGCAAAAGATGTGGCGATAGCTTGTCATACACCATCGAATGATAGCTATTTAGCCATTTGCGCTGAGAGGGCAAAAGTAGCTCGATATTAATACACTTAATAGAGAATGGAGCAAGTGTAAGAGTTTCGAACTCATAAAAAGTATCAAACTCGGTTGTCTCTCTCTCTTTTACAAACATCATGTTCTCTAGCCTAATACCATACTCGCCAGTGCGATATAAGCCCGGCTCGTTAGATAGTACCATACCAATCTCTAGGGTTACAGGATTCTCGTCTTTGCGAATAGACTGAGGCCCTTCGTGAACGCACAAATAGTGCCCCACACCATGCCCTGTGCCATGATGGTAGTTTAGACCATAGTTCGAGAGTGCCTTGCGAGCAATAAAGTCTAGCTGCGAACCTCGTGTTCCCTTTGGGAATTTGGTGCGTGATAGGTTAATATTACCCTTTAGCACTAGTGTGTAGTCACGTACTTGATCTTCGCTAGGCGTGCCTAGATGTATGGTTCGAGTTATGTCGGTTGTTCCACACAAGTACTGCCCACCCGAATCTATTAGCAAGAAACCATCGCTACTAATCTGGCGTGAAGACTCCTCGGTAGCACGGTAGTGAACAATTGCACCGTTCGACTCATAGCCCACGATAGATGCAAAGCTCTCTCCCCTAAACATGTCGGATTGTGCTCTAAACTCGTACAGTTTGGCAGCAACCTCTAGTTCGCTAGTTGTTTTACCTTGTGCCAAAGTATCCTCGAGCCACATCATAAAGCGCACCATTGCTACTCCATCGTCAATCATTGCTCGCCTAAAGCCATCGATTTCGATGTTGTCTTTACATGCCTTTAGCATGTCGACTGCTCCCCCAACTACTGGGTCGGGGCGTAGCTCGGCTGCCGAGTCTATCAATATTTTGAAATGAAGATAGCTCAGTTTTGCAGGGCTATATATAACGTCCTTGCCAGCTAGCGTGGTTAGATATTCTTCGAATTTATCATAATCTTCAATCTCGATTCGCTGTGCCTTTAGCAACTCGCTAGCGGCAAGGCTCACCTTCGATTTCTTTACAAAGAGTATTGTTTGGTTATTCTCTACTGCACAATATGCAATGTTGAGTGGATTAAACTCTACATCGGCACCACGGCAATTTGTAAGCCATGCAATGGCATCTAGCGTAGTTAATATGCACACACTATTCTCGCCAAAGGATAGTGATTCTTTTAATCTTGATACTTTTTTTTGTGATGATGCACCACAGTATTTAGACTCGCAAACAACCAAAGGCGATGTAGGAAGTGGCTCTCTCTCGTGCCACAGTGCATCGAATGGGTCGTCAACAGCTACAAGCTCTAGCGGTAGCAGCCCTATTCTCATTGTCTCGAATTGTGACGCACTCACCAGTTTACCATCGATGGCAATTCTATCGCCAGCGGCAAATCGACCCGACAAGTACTCCTCGATAGAGGGTGTACCCTCGACGCCCATTTTCATAAGCTCTAGTGACGAACCTTCTAGCTGCTGAACAGCCTGCAAAAAGTAGCGAGAGTCTGTCCATAGTGCACCGCCCATTAGAGCGACAACAACCGTACCTGCCGAGCCATCAAAACCGCTCAGCTCGCCACGCACCTTAAATCTATCGGCTACATATTCGCTCTGGTGTGGATCGCACGATGGGGCGATAAACGCCTTAAAGTTTTCTCTATCTAACCAGCCTCTTAGTGTGTCAATTGTATTCATAACAAAAAAAATTTACTAGTTTATCTAAGTTTATGGGATGTGCATAAATTTGTGATTCTGAATAGAGATATTCCACTTGGGGTTCTCTTTTACATACTCAACAATGGGTGCAATTATCTTTTCATATCTGCTCCATTCGGGCTGCAAAAATAGCTTTGTGCTAGGCGATACTTTGGCAGCACACTCCTCGGCCCAAGCCACATCTTCGATGCTCTCGACAATGACCTTTAGCTCTGAGGCTACGGCATAGGATTCTTCGAGTGGTTTTTGCCATTTTTTTGGCGAAAGGCACACCCAATCAAAGATACCCGAAAAAGGATGTGAACCCGATGTTTCGAGAAAAATCTCGACTCCTTGGCTCTTGAGTGCCGATGTAAGTTTATCGAGCGGATATATTAGCGGCTCGCCACCAGTTATTACAATTGCTTTGGCAGGTGTTGCAACAACACGAGCAACTATTTCGTCGACACTCACTAGCGGGAACACTTTTGAGTTCCAAGTCATCTTGGCATCACACCAACGACAACCAACATCGCAGCCACCCAAGCGAATGAAATATGCTGGTTTACCACTATGAAAGCCTTCGCCCTGAATCGAGTAAAAATCCTCGACCAATGGGAGCTTATCGCCCCCCTCTATTCTATCTAAATCTATCTTCATTACTCTGCTATATATATGTCTTTGAGCCCTCTACCATAACCATCATAATCGAGACCATAACCAATTATAAAGTTATTCTCGGGCATAACAATTGCGGCATAGTCGACCGATATTTCGACTTTGTGTGCATGGGGTTTGTTAATTAGCACTGCACTCTTTACGCTCACAGCACCATCCCTTAGCATTTGCTCTTTAATGGCTTGTAGGGTTTGTCCGCTGTCGGCAATATCGTCTACCACAATCACATTTCGCCCTTTTAGCTTATCGTGTATGGTACAATTAATAACAACATTACCCGTTGAACAATCACCAATATATGAACTTGCGGTAATGTGACTAATCTCCATATCAAAATTTAGCTTGCGCACCAAATCCGACATAAAGATGAACCCACCCGTTAGTATCATTACCACAAGTGGCGCTTCTCCAGCCATATAGTCCTCGTTTAGCCTATCGGCAAGCGAATCTATTGCCTTATCAATATCTTGATGAGGGATATATTTTACGAAAAATTTATCCTTAACTTTTACTCTTTCCATAGATTTTATATCTTTGTGGCGTACCTTATATCAATATAACACTCACATGCGAAGGTAATAAATTTTTATATGTTTCGTACAAAGTAAACTAACATTTAGAATAAAACGATATATTATGGAGACAAAAGTTTCAATTATCATGGGTAGCACTTCGGACATGAAGATCATGGCTGAGGCAGCTAAGTTTTTGGATCAAATGGAGATACCATTTGAAATTAACGCTCTATCGGCACACCGCACACCAGATCAAGTGCTAGAATTTGCAGAGAAAGCACACACAAGAGGTGTTAAAGTTATCATAGCAGGTGCTGGTGGTGCAGCTCACCTTCCGGGTGTTATTGCAGCGCTTACTCCACTACCAGTTATTGGTGTACCTATCAACTCTTCTAACTCTATCGATGGCTGGGACTCTATCCTATCTATTCTGCAAATGCCAGCTGGTATTCCAGTTGCGACAGTTGCTCTTGATGGTGCAAAGAACGCAGCAATCCTTGCTCTACAAATCATGGGTACTGGTTGCCCAGAGTGCCAAGCAAAGGTTATCAACTTCAAAAAAGATCTAGTAACAAAGATTACTGCTGCTAACGAAGAACTTAGCCAAATTAAGTTTGAGTACAAGACAAACTAAGATCTCTGGTTTTGGTTACAAAATAAT
>CAYJIL010000031.1:0-18087 GCA_964370235.1 uncultured Rikenellaceae bacterium
TTTGTTTGGCGAGATAGAGATAGCAAAGTCTTAGAACTTATATGCAACACCAACGTTTAGTAGAGATAGGCCAGTTCCAATCTCGGCTGCAATACCAAAATTGTCGCTTAGATAGTAGCGTGCACCAATATAAAGATCTGCCACAAATTCGTTAGCCGAAACTTTGCCTGCATCTGTCTTTGTAGTAACGCCCTCAACACCTAGTGTTACGCCTCCAAATAGGTCTAGGTTGCTCACAGCTGTGTAGTGGTATGCACCTCTTACACCAATCATCGAGTTCGAAATGCGGTTGTCAAATGATTGACCATTAGCCACTACTTTGTAGTTCTCCCAACCATAACCTACAACAGCACCAACACCAATTTTAGATACTGTGCTAATATCATAAACACCTCTCTCGTAGCTAAAGTAAACTGGTAGACCAACCGAGTCACCAAAACCTAGCGATACTCCAGCAACATTATCACCACTCTCAAAAGTGTGTGCCGAAAGTGTCGTTGCAGTAGCAAGTGCTACAATCGAAAATAAAAACTTTTTCATAATCCTTCTTTTTAAATATATAAAACAAATATAGTTTTGTAAATGTTATTTGGTTAGGCCAATATCTACTAACCATTTGTCGTCTACCGACACAAGGCTTACCTCTTCGGTCTCGACAGTGCCTTTGCTTGTTGTGCACTCAACTACTACCTCGCAAGTAGTACCATCGTCTGATATGTTCTCGCTCACAACTTTGTAGTCTGTATATTCGCCTCTTTTTGCCTTTTCCTCTTCGATAATATCGCCCTTTTCGTTGAACATAGCAAGTAGCGACTCCTTTTGCTCTGGTGTGGCATTCGAAATATCTAGTAGCTCTTGGTACTTGCCAGCCTCTACTAGTTTTATGCTCTCAAGAGCAACATCGCTAGGTGTTTGGCTTGTGCATGCAACCATTAAAAGTGCAAAAAATGCAAATAATAGACTCTTTAATTTTTTCATAATCAATAATCTTAAGCTGCCTACCCCCCACGGAGTGGGGTTTATAGGGCAGCAAATTTAATATTTTATATATAAAAACAATAATCTTTTATAAATTATGGCACAAATACCACCTCTAGTGCAGGGTCTGCCATATCCTTATCTAGCGGATAGATTGGGCGCTTTAGTCTCTTATATGGTAGTGACTCTAGCTCTTGGTCTACACCACCACGTGTATGTGCCATCATCCAGTCGCCACGCATTTCATATAGCTCTTCGGTTAGGTAACCTAGCTTAACTACAATAATATCGGCATCACGTGGGTTAAGCCCTAGTTTGTCAAAATCGCTTTCGTAGTGGTATGGTTTTCTCGATTCTGTTACAATTACCTGCATAGAGCCAACATTAACAACTACTTGCGCGTTTTTGCCATCGTCTAAAATCTTCTCGACCTTGCCCTTTAGGCGAACAGGGCCTTGGTATCTGTCGTCAACCATTGCACCAACATTAGCATCTACTGTGCCTCCTTCGCCCACTTTCTTTGCTTGAGCAATAAGCTCTGGGCCTGGGATAGACGCATATACTAGTCGTTTGCCATTTTTGTTTTTAAACTCTTTGCGCTCTAGTAGCCTAGCAAGTGTCCACGACACATCGCCTGCGCCACCTGCTGTTGGGTTATCGCCCATATCGCTAACCATATAAGGCTTTTTGTTGCTCTTTAGAGCCTCGCCAAGCACTACATCTAGCTTGTCGGTTGGTGCAACAAACTCAAACTCGTCACGAATATCCCAAAATTTTTGTGCAAGCGATTTTGCTCCAGCCTCTACTTGAGCCTTGTCGTCGCCCGTAACCATAACAACACCGTGGTTGCGTGGCTCGTCTGCCCATGGATACGACATCCATATTGCAGCATCAATAACGCCCTCTTGTGCCTCGATAGGTACAATTGCTGCGTATAGACCTTTGCCTGGCTCAACACGAGTAGATGTTTTTTCGCCCGGTAATAGAATTGGAACTTCAACCCATGCTTTGTACTTAGGCTTACCTTTGCCGCTCTCTAGTCTCTCTAGTAGGTTTTTGAGTGCACGCTCTCTCGATATATATCTATCTTCGTGTGGCGACATGCGGTACGATGTAATTAGGTCGGTGCTTTGTGCAAGACGTGGCGACACACAACCGTGTGGGTCCATCGATGTAGATATAATTACATCCTCACCCACTAGCTCTCGTATCTTTGTAATGTAGTCACCCTCGGGGTCGTCTAGCCCCTGAACGCTCATTGCTCCGTGAATATCTAAAAATACACCATCATAAGGCATACCTGCCTTTAGCATGCGTAGCGAGCGATTAAGCAGCGAATCATAAGCCGCTCTTTCGACAATACCACCCGGAGTTGTCCACGCCATAATGGTTGGCTCCCAGTCTGCACGAGCGGCAAGAGTAGTGTCGCTATCAAAGAAAGGGTATGACTCGATAATCTCGTTACCGTACCTAATGCGGAACATATCCAGCGTAGTTACAGCAGGCGAGAATGTGCTACACTCAACACCCACACCAACAATAGCCACTCTTGGTAGCTCCTTTTGGCTTGCATCACAACTCACACTACCTGCTGCTATTGCTACAAGTAGAAGAGTCTTTACTTTTGTTAGTAGTTTCATAATTTATTTGTATTAGTTATTCTCTATTTCTAAAAATTCTTGGTAGGTTTTCTCTATTCCATCGATCAGTTCAATGTTTGGTCGCCACCCCATATTATATAGTTTGGTAGAGTCCATTAGCTTGCGTGGAGTGCCATCGGGTTTGGTACTATCCCACACAATTTCGCCCCCAAAACCTGTTACTTGTTTAATTTTTTGTGCTAGCTCCTTTATGGTAACTTCGCTTTGTGAACCAACATTCACGTGCCCATAGTCGCTGTAATTCTCCATTACAAAGATGGTAGCAGCTGCCATGTCGTCGCAGTGCAAAAACTCACGAAACGGTGACCCAGTGCCCCATAGCGTTACGTGGCTATCGCCTTGTATTTTGGCTTGATGAAACTTGCGTATCATTGCCGGAAGCACATGCGAGGTAAACAAATCGTAATTATCGCCCGTGCCATATAGGTTGGTGGGCATAACACTCACAAAATCACAGCCATATTGCTTGCGATAGTAGTCGCACATCTTAATGCCTGCAATTTTTGCTATTGCATATGCCTCGTTTGTTGGCTCGAGTAGCCCAGTTAGTAGCGCATCTTCGCTCATTGGCTGGCTCGCTAGCTTGGGGTAGATGCACGAGCTGCCAAGAAACATAAGCTTCTTAACTTTTGCTAAATATGACGAATGTATAACATTTGCCTCAATCATCATATTCTCATAAAAAAACTGAGCAGGGTAGCTACTGTTTGCCATAATACCACCAACCTTTGCAGCTGCCAAGAACACATAATCGGGTTTGCTGGCCATCATAAATTCCTCGACCTTTGCTTGGTTTGTGAGATCTAGCTCATCGTGTGTTCTAAGCACAAAGTTTTTGTAGCCACGAGCCCTAAGATTTCGCAAAATGGCAGAGCCTACCATGCCTCTGTGGCCTGCTATATAAATAGTTGCGTCTTTTTCTATCATGGTTATACTCTCTCTGTTTTGCCTTGGTGAAAGTGTTTAACATAGTGCATATCGTGCTCAACCATAATCTTGACTAGCTGGGGGAACGATGTTTTTGTAGGGTTCCATCCTAGCAGTTTTTTTGCTTTTGATGGGTTCCCAAGCAATTGTTCCACTTCGGCTGGCCTAAAGTAGTCGGGGTTAACGCTCACTAATACTTTGCCTGTTTTTGTGTCGATTCCCTCTTCGCAAAGCCCCTCGCCTTGCCATTTTAGCTCGATGCCCACCTCTTTAAAGGCAAGCGTTGTAAACTCCCTAACACTATGGTACTCGCCCGTAGCAATTACAAAATCTTCGGGTACATCGTGCTGTAACATTAACCACATGCACTCAACATAGTCTTTTGCATAGCCCCAGTCACGCAGAGCGTTTAGGTTACCCAAATATAGCCTATCTTGATAGCCTTGTGCTATGCGAGCGGCAGCAAGTGTAATCTTGCGAGTAACAAAGGTTTCGCCTCTTCGCTCCGATTCGTGGTTAAATAAAATGCCATTAACGGCAAATATGCCATAAGCCTCACGATAGTTTTTGGTAATCCAAAAGGCATATTGCTTTGCTACACCATAGGGCGAACGGGGGTAGAATGGGGTAGTCTCACTTTGTGGTACCTCTTGCACTAGCCCATATAGCTCCGATGTCGATGCTTGGTATATGCGGCAACTGTGCTCCATGCCCAGAATCCTTACAGCCTCTAAAAGGCGCAATGTTCCAATGGCGTCGGTATCGGCAGTGTACTCGGGTACATCAAACGATACTTTCACATGTGATTGAGCCGCAAGATTATATATTTCGGTAGGTTTAATTAGCTGAAGAATACGCACCAAAGAGCTAGAGTCTGTCATATCGCCATAGTGTAGCTTTATGTTAGTCTCAATTTTCATGTCCTTCACTCTTTGGTCGAGGTATAGGTGTTCGATGCGTGCGGTATTAAACGAAGAGCTACGGCGAATAATGCCATGTACCTCATACCCTTTTTCGAGAAGAAATTCTGCCAAAAAAGAGCCATCTTGCCCCGTAATACCTGTTATAAGTGCTATTTTTTTCATCTATTAATTCTTGTTTTCTACCACAAAGTTAAACCATTTTTTGTGGTATCAATATTTTATAGCGGTAAATAAGTAATATTTTTATAAGTGTCTGAGTAAATTTTGAATCCAATTTAAGCATGCCAAAACTACTCCTACACACCTAGTCATTAACAAAACAAGGCTGCCCCAAATAATATGGAACAGCCTTGTTTTACTTTTGCTAGAAATATTACTACTTCTGGCGGAAATATATCTGCATTGGAACACCATCAAAGCTCCATTTTGCACGAATCTTATTCTCTAGGAAACGGCGATATGGGTCTTTAATATATTGTGGTAGGTTCACAAAGAACGCAAACGATGGAGTAGGCGAAGGTAGCTGTGTTGCATACTTAATCCTAATGTACTTACCCTTAATTGCTGGTGGTGGGAAGTTCTCGATAAATGGCAAAATATACTCGTTTAGCTGCGAAGTAGTGATACGGCGCTTGCGGTTCTCATATACCTGCATAGCCATTGTCATAACATCGAATATACGCTGCTTCTCGGTTACCGAAGTAAAGACGATAGGTACATCGTTGAACGGAGCTAGCTTTTTCTTTAGTAGCTCGGTGTACTCTTTCATGGTATTGGTGCTCTTTTCCTTTACCAAATCCCACTTGTTTACAACAATTACACAACCCTTTTTGTTGCGAACAACAAGCTGGAAGATACTCATATCTTGTGACTCGATACCCTGCGATGCATCTAGCATTAGAATACACACATCACTCTGCTCAATTGAGCGAATAGAGCGCATAACCGAATAGAACTCTAGGTCTTCGTTTACCTTGCCCTTTTTGCGCAAACCAGCAGTGTCGATTATATAGAAATCGAAACCAAATTTATTATATCTAGTGTTGATTGAGTCACGTGTTGTACCTGCAATTGGGGTAACAATGTTGCGCTCATCGCCAAGAAGAGCGTTTGTAAGAGACGATTTACCAACATTTGGACGACCAATGATTGTTAACTTTGGAATATCCTCCATGTTGTCATCTTCGCCCTCAACCTCTTCTGGTAGAGCCTCATAAATAGCATCCATTAGCTCACCCGTACCACTACCGCTCATTGCGCAAATAGAGATAGGGTCACCTATACCCAAACCATAGAACTCGGCAGTTCCGTACATTCTATCGTTGTTATCAACCTTGTTTACAGCAAGAATAACTGGCTTGCCTGCACGACGCATGATGTTAGCCATTGTCAAGTCAAGGTCTGTAATACCAGTTGTTACCTCTGTCATAAAGAGCACAACATCGGCCTCGTCAATAGCAAGTGATACTTGCCTGCGAATCTCACCCTCAAACACATCGTCCGAGCCAGTGATATAACCACCAGTATCGATTACCGTAAATTCTCGTCCTCTCCAGTCTGTTGTACCATAGTGGCGATCACGAGTTGTACCTGCGGTATCATCTACAATTGCTTGACGCATGCCTATTAGGCGATTAAAAAGTGTACTCTTACCTACATTGGGTCGCCCTACTATTGCTACTATACTCTTCATATTCAGTTTATTTTCTCAAA
Source organism: uncultured Rikenellaceae bacterium (assembly GCA_964370235.1). GTDB lineage: Bacteria > Bacteroidota > Bacteroidia > Bacteroidales > Rikenellaceae > CAYJIL01. Next base: position 6,203 of record CAYJIL010000031.1, read on the forward strand.
AATATCATATTTCTCTGGTGCAAAGGTAGTTATTTTATTACTAACTTCCTATCTTTACTCCTCATTATTACGTTTCTCAACGTAGGTGTGCCACTTTTCGATCACCTGCTGCATGTCATCGGGTAGTGGGCTTTCAAATATCATGCGCTCCTTTGTCTTGGGGTGTATAAAGCCCAAAGTGCGTGCATGAAGTGCTTGGCGAGGCAAAATCTCAAAGCAGTTGTTAATAAATTGCTTGTACTTTGTGAAGGTTGTTCCTCTCAAAATTTGGTCGCCTCCATATCTTTCGTCGTTAAACAGAGGGTGACCCTTCCAGCGCATGTGTGCACGAATTTGGTGTGTACGACCCGTCTCTAGCTTACACTCAATTAGCGATATGTAACCAAATCTCTCTAGTGTGCGGTAGTGTGTAACGGCGTGTTTTCCCTCGCTACCATCTTCAAACACCTTCATTTGCAGACGATCTTTTACACTACGGCCAATGTGGCCAATGATAGTGCCCTCGTTCTCCTCCATATCGCCCCACACGAGTGCGTTGTAAATGCGGTCGATTGAGTGGTCAAAGAACTGACGTGCAAGGTGAGCGTGCGAGTATTCGTTCTTTGCAATTACTAGCAAACCCGATGTGTTTTTGTCGATGCGGTGAACTAGCCCTGCCCTCATATCGCCACTCTGGAAAAGCGGAAGATCCTTTAGATGGTAGGTCAAAGCATTGACTAGTGTGCCCGAATAGTTACCGTGACCGGGGTGCACAACCATTCCGGGTGCTTTATTAATTACCATCAAGTCATCATCCTCATAAACAATATCTAACGGAAGGTCTTGTGGTATAATCTCTAGGTTCATAACCGGGTATGGCATTACTAGCGAGATCTTATCTAGCGGCTTAATTTTGTAGCTAGACTTAACTGCCACACCATTTACCAAAATACCACCCGAATCGGCAGCATTCTGTATTCTATTGCGAGATGCACCCTCAATGCGATTAGTCAAAAACTTATCGACACGCACCATGCTCTGCCCCTTGTCTACGGTGACAGCAAAATGCTCGTACATCTCATCTTCGCCAGCGGTTTCAATATCTGTTACCTCTAGCTCTTTTTCATCTATATCTAACATCCTTTTTACTCTACGTTATTAAAAAACTCTTCTATCTCCTCGGGGCTTGCCTCCTCTAGTAGCTTTAGGCTATCCTCCTTGGCTTGTTGCTCTTTTAGGTATTTCTCGGCCTCTTTTTGGGCTTCTTTGCGTGATGTTTCCACCTTTTTTGTATCGAGTGTTAGCCCTAGCGATATGCTACGGCCATACATTCCCTTAAACGACATGTGTGGGCTCTGCTCATAAACCACAGCTTTGTCCATGTTCTCATAGTTTACATCGGGGTCTATATCAATAGTGCCAACATTGAATCCTGCCTCCCAAATTCGATTCTTTGCCTCTGCTAGCGAAAGCCCAATTAAAGAAGGTGTGATAGGCTCGGCATCTACTGGGTTTTGACCAACAGTTAGTGTTATACCACTGCCTAGCTGTGCCATCATGTTTGAGCTGCTAATAATTGCTTTTCCATCGTAGCTTTGTGAGAGCACATTATTGGTTGCTATATCTTCGACATAAATTAGCCTATCTATCACAAAACCACTACCAACTAGCTTGTTTTTTGCTTGTCGCAAAGAGAAGCCCGTTACGTATGGTACAGGTACCATCTTGGGAGTAACAGTGTTAGTTGTAAGGAATATACGCCTGCCCGACTTTACAAAGTTACCCGGCTTTGGGTATTGCTCCAGAATTACCCCTTTACCTTGTGAGGGTATATAGAGCGAGTCAACAATTTCGAGACGAAGCTCCAAGTCGGCAGCTACGTTTGCCGCCTCTGTCATTGTTAGGCCACTAAAATTGGGAACTTTGTTCTTTTGCCCATGGCGAGTAACAACTTTTAGAATTAGATTTGCTGCAACCATCATGATAATGATGAGCGAAATAGCAAGCACTATATTTCTAACAAGCAAATTGTTTTTTAAACTGCTAATTATCTTTTTTAACATCTTTTACTATATTAACATAATCTTTAAAACGTGATAGTACAATTGCATCGTCGGACAGCACTACCAAAATATCACCACCCAGCACTTGGCTATCGGCTTGTGGAATAAAGCTAGTATTACCCCTTTCGATAAGCAAAAATACAATGTTTTTTGATATTGATATTTGCGATACTTTTTTGCCCAAAATATGTGAGTCGTGATGCAGCTCAATCTCCTGAGCCATAGTGCACGATCCACTGCTAAGCTCTAGTGGGACGGTTATTACTTCGGCTCTCTTTTTAGAGAGTAAAGATAGCTTGTCTGCAACCCATGTTAGGGTAGAGCCCTGCAACAATACAGAGGTCAAAGATACAAAAAAAACTAAATGAAATATAACCCATGCCGACTCAATGCCTGCTACCATGGGGTAGGTAGCAAAGATAATGGGCGATGCACCTCGTAGTCCTCCCCACCCCAAAAGCACTCTATCCTTGATAGTTAGCTTTGTGCCAAACGTCGTTATAAAAACCGCAATTGGGCGAGCAATAAATATCAAAAACAGAGCCACCGCAATACCCGGAATTACAATATCTGGAATTTGCGAGGGGAATACAAGTAGCCCCAGCATAACAAACACCACAATTTGCATGAGCCACGTAAAGCCCTCATAAAACTTTGTGATGGTTGCTTTGCGAACAAAATCTCGGTTTCCTACAATAATACCTGCTATATATATAGACAAGATACCATTACCCTGCATAAGCTCCGATATAGAGTATGTAAAGAGGGTCATGGCTATTACCAGCACAGGATATAGACCATCGATATTTAGCCTCACTCGATTGATTACAAGCACAATAATACGCCCCATTACAATACCTGCAATGGCACCCAAAACCATGCCTTTTATAAATAGCGGAACCATCGATGCAATCGAGTCGCTAGGGTTGTTAATTAAAAATATGATGGTTACCGTTAGAAAATATGCCATGGGGTCGTTGCTGCCACTCTCTAGCTCGAGAACAGGCCTAAGCCTATGGCGCAGCGTTACGCCTTTGCTCCTAAATATTGAGAATATGGCCGCAGCATCGGTCGAAGAGACAATCGACCCTAACAACATAGCCTCTAGTAGCGTGACATTTTCGTCGGTAGCCAAGTAAACAAACGCCCCAACCAATAGCGCTGTTAGCAGAGTTCCAAAAACCGAGAGCATCATTCCTGTGCGAAACACGGGGAATACGTCTTTGGTTTTGGTGTCCATTCCGCCCGAAAAGAGAATAAAGTTTAGCGCAAAAACACCAATAAACTGTGCCCAATCGTGGTCTTCGAACTCTATGCCAAGCAAGCCATCGCTACCAGCCAACATGCCCACCCCCACAAAGAGAACTAGCGAGGGTACACCCAAACGAGATGATAACTTACTAGCTACAATGGCAGCAAATAGTAAGACAGCAATAATGAATATGGTGGTTGCAATGCCCATAAGCCTACCTAATGTTTGCTATGCTCATAACATCGGCAAAGACACCAGCTGCCGTAACCGAAGCCCCAGCACCATAGCCTTTAATCATAAGCGGATATTCTCTGTAACGATCTGTTGTAATGAGTATTACATTGTTGCTGCCCTCTAGGTGGAATAGTGGGTCCGAAGAGTCTACCTCTTTTAAACCAACCGACATTTTGCCACTATCTAGCGATGCAACAAATCGCCATCTCTTGCCCTCACGCTCGATGCGCTGGCGATCTTGCTCGAACTGCTCGTCTAGCTGACTAATGGTAGCCCAAAAATCGTCTATCGACCCATCAAAATATTTTTGTGGGACAAATAGTCGTTTTTCGACATCGTCAATCTCTACTCGGTAGCCAGCCTCACGAGATAGTATTACTATCTTGCGCATTACGTCCATTCCGCTAAGGTCTAGTCGTGGGTCGGGCTCGCTATAACCCTCTGCCTTTGCTCGGCGAATGGTTTCGCTAAGGGGCACTTGGCTCGATATTTCGTTGAATATGTAGTTGAGCGTGCCCGAAAGCACAGCCTCTAGCTTTATAATTTTGTCGCCACTATTGCGCAAGTCGTTAATGGTGTTTATAATTGGTAAGCCAGCTCCTACGTTTGTTTCGAACAAGAACTTTACGCCCCTTGTGCGTGCGTTCTCTTTTAGTTGCTCATAGCTCTCGTACTTGCCCGAGGCTGCAATTTTGTTTGCCGTAACAACCGATATGCTGCTATTTATAATATCGTGGTATAGAGGAGGTATTTGGTCGCTCGCCGTACAATCTACAAAGACAGAATTAAAGATATTCATGCCAATAATCTGCTCCTTTAGAGTTTGTGGCGACGAAACCATTTGCGAATTTTCGAGCTGCTCTTTGTATGTGGTAAGGTCGATACCCTCGCGCGAGAAGATCGCACGGCGTGAGTTCGATATACCTACAACGTTTAGCTTTAGGGCATTTTTGCGAAGTAGCTGCTTTTGCTGCCCTAGAATTTGGTCGATTAGGTTTGCCCCAACTGTTCCAACACCTACAATAAATAGGTTTAGCTCCTGATACTCCGAAAGAAAGAACGAGTCGTGAATGACGTTCAAACTCTTACGCAGGTTTTGGGTCGAGACCACAAACGAAATATTTGTCTCCGATGCTCCCTGTGCACATGCTACAACGTTAATACCATTGCGGCCAAGTGTGCCAAACAGCTTGCCAGCAACACCCGTTGCACCCTTCATGCCTTGCCCTACTATGGCAACTGTTGCAAGGTTGGCGTCACTCTTTATTTTGTGTATTTCGCCCATGGCAATCTCTTGGGCAAACTCCTCTCTAAGCACCGACACTGCTTGTGCGGCAATAGAGTTGCTTACACCTATCGAAGTAGTGTTTTCGCTCGATGCCTGAGAGACAAAGAATACACTAATGCCTGCCTTTGATAGAGCTTTGAAAATGCGGTAGTTAACACCAATGATGCCAACCATACCAAGCCCCTCAACGGTTATGAGTGTGGTGTCGTTAATAGACGATATACCCTTGATTATTGCCCTAGTAGGCTGCCCCTCTTCGCCTGTGCGCTTTGCAATGTATGTGCCGGGCGATGCAGGGTTAAACGTATTTTTTATTCTTATAGGTATTTGCTTGTGGTAGACTGGGAAAATGGTGGGTGGGTATATTACCTTTGCACCAAAGTTACACAGCTCCATTGCCTCGATGTATGATATTTTCTCAATAACATAGGCATTGGATATAACGTTAGGGTCGGCAGTCATAAACCCGTCTACATCGGTCCATATCTCTAGCACCGAAGCGTTCATTGCCGCAGCTATAATTGCAGCAGTGTAGTCGCTACCGCCACGCCCTAGGGTTGTGGTTTCGCCCGTTGTAGCGTCTGACGATATAAAACCTCCCACTACAATACGGCCACTCAATGCCGATAGTCTCTCGGTAATAAGCGAGTTTGTGATATCGAAATCGACACTCGATTTGCCAAAATATGGATTTGTCTTAATTATCTCGCGTGTGTCGATGCAAACACCCTGCTCTATTACTTCGGCAATAATAAGCGATGATAGCCTTTCGCCATAGCTCAAAAGCATGTTTTCGGTCTTTTGCGATAGGTCTCTCACTAGTAATACGCCTTGTAGTAGGCGGCTCATTTGTTCGATGAGCTCGTGTGTCTTTTCGTTTAGATAGCTCTTGCGCTCTTGTGGTACAAGAGCTGCAATAACGTCTAAATGGCGAGTCTTGGTGGCAGATAACATAGACTGATAGCCATCGTCACCCATAGCTGCCATGCTCGACATCTTTAGAATTTGGTCTGTTACACCACTAAAGGCCGACACCACAACCACAAGAGGTGTGTCCTGCCCTTGTACTATACTCTTTAGATTTTTGATTGCCTCGATTGAGCCAACAGAAGTACCGCCAAACTTTAAAACTTTCATATTCTATTTTATCCTATATTATCTCTACATTAACCCATGTGTGGGGCTATATTAACCGATAAATATAATCATTTTTACTCAAAAACTAAAATCAATTAACCATTATACCCCAAAGATAATAAAAGGATGATTGGCAATATATTGTCAATCATCCTTTTATGTGTGTTTATGCAATGTTTAGAATAGCGTGTTTTGGGCAAAACTACAAAATGTCTTGCGGTGAATATCGCTTATTCCGTGCTCGAAAATAGCCTCTTTGTGTTTTTTTGTAGGGTAGCCTTTGTTAGAGGCAAAGCCATATTGGGGATATACCAAGCCACATTTGGTTATGTAATCGTCCCTAAATGTTTTGGCAAGAATCGAGGCGGCTGCAATTGATGCAACTTTACCATCGCCCTTGATTATACACTCATAGTGGGTAGTTGTTAGCTTTTGACGAAAGCGATTACCATCAATTAATAGTAACTCGGGCACAACCTTTAGAGCCATAATCGCTCGCTCCATAGCAAGAAAAGCACCGTTAAGCACGTTGATTTCGTCTACCTCGGCTGCCGAAACTTCGCCCACTCCCCATGCTATCGCCTCTTTAACTATCTCCTCTCGCAGCTGTTCTCGCACCTTGGCTGTTAGTTTTTTAGAGTCGTTTAGCTTGGCATTGTGGTAGTCGGGAGGCAAAATAACAGCTGCCGCAAATAGCGACCCTGCGAGTGCACCTCGCCCTGCCTCGTCAACACCAGCCTCGCACACACCATTATGTAGTGGATTTGCTAGCATTTGATATATCTTGCCGATTTCTCTTTGTAAATATCGCTAATGGTAATTAGGATAGCTGTCTCTTCAACATCGCCAAAATCGGGATTACACACCGTGTCAAACACTATCATCGATGGCGATAGGTTCATGTATGAGTTAATTAACGGAGGAATATTCTCGCCAAAAGACTTTAGCTCTTTGCTTAGAATTTTGTAATCTTCGTTATATGAGCCACCCGTAAAAACAGATTGCATCTTTTGCTCGTCATAGTCTATGTGAATAGGGTAGATTGGCTCAAGAAGCGACTGGTTGTCGGGGAAATATTTCTTTAAAAAGTATATAAGCGTGTTGCGAGCCTCTTTGTGGTAGCTATCATACATTGTAACCTTGCCAAAGTAGTAGCGCACACCCGGGTTGTTGAATGCTAGTGCACCAACGCCATCCCATAGGTTGTCAAGCGCATAGATGCTCTTCATGCCGCCTTGTCGTCCTTGGTATTTTGGTTGCACAAACGAGCGTCCTAGCTCAATCATATATGGCAGGTAGTTTTGGCGAAATGTCTCGCTAAAACGAAAATAGTGCTCTGTCGATAGGTGCTTTGTGTCCGATTTGCACGAAACAATGTAGCGGTAACCACCAATAATCTCTTGATCTTGTGGGTTCCACACAATTAGCTGCTTGTAGCCATCGGGTGCAAGGTCTTCTTGGTCAATGTCTTTTGACATGCCAGTACCGCCTCCAGACGCCCTAAACGAGATCTCTCGTAATCGACCAATTTCATCCATCACATTTGGTGAGCAGGCTGCTGTAACCAAATAGATTAGGTTGCCTCCGTTAGTGGTTGGGCGCAGCAATTTGTCCTCTGTTAATTCTGCCAATAAAAGCTCGATATTTACGGGCTCTATGATCTGTTGCGGAATATTCATATTATGTATATAATGTTATTTTTGTGCTAAACTATAACATTTCGCCCTTACGTTGTCACAAATCTCCTTAACGGTGTAATTGTTCGATGTTAATTGCGAATATGTAATTCTCTCCCCAATAATGACCCGAATGGCTCTATCCTTGCGTCTACGGAACATTTCAGAGGGTAAAAGTATCATTTCGATGTTAAATTTTAACTTTAATGTTACTCTTAACTGTGCAAATTTATAAAAAAAGTTTGAATTTCTATCATCGACATACACCGGAACAATATCTCTTTTGTACTCTAAGGCTTTTTTTACGAACGATGGATGCCACACAAGGTCGGTAATTTTACCATCTACCATGCGAGAACAAAGCCCAGCCGGAAAGTACAGTACAGGTGCTCCAGAGGCCATTACGTCGCTAAATTGAGTAGCGTATTTTGCACTCTGGCGGCCATGTTTGTTGATGGGGATAAATAGTTCTTTGATGGGCTCTAGTGTCATTAAAATATCGTTGACAACTAATTTTGTATCGGCATTATGTTTGCCCATTACATCGGCAAGTGCAATGCCATCTAGCCCACCAAGAGGGTGGTTCGATGCTATAATGTAGCTGCTGTCGCCCTCTAGGTTCTCTAGCCCCGATACCTCGATGCTAACACCCATATGTTTTAGTAGCTCTGAAATAAACTCCAAACCTCGCAAATGGCCAATGTTATCTAGGGCATTATTTATCTGCTTTTGGCAAATAATTTTTTCTAGTAACCTTATAATAAACGTTGGAATATACTTAGATTTGTGCTTTAGTTTGTCCTTAACTACCTTTTCAATAGATACTTTCATTATAATATTATATATTAATCTCAAATATGTGGGGTTAAATTTAATTATTTTTATCTTTGTAGCCTAGTAAACTATATTCTATTATCACAATAAGCTTGGCAATAATGTCTCAATATCATGTTCCTGTTCTGCTCGATGAGTCGGTAGATGCACTAAATATAAACCCTCACGGTATTTATGTTGACCTCACATTTGGTGGTGGTGGACACTCAAAGCATATTCTCTCGAAACTATCAGAGAATGGCATTCTTGTATCTTTTGACCAAGACCGAGACGCTATGCGTAATATTCCACAAGATCCAAGGCTTATATTTATAAATAACAACTTTAGATATATGCGTTCGTCGCTTCGTGCCGTTGGCATCGATCAGGTAGACGGAATACTTGCCGACTTGGGCGTGTCGTCACACCACTTTGACGATAGCGAACGAGGTTTCTCGTTTAGGTTTGACAGCAAGCTCGATATGCGTATGAACAGAGTGGGTGGCACTTCGGCAATTGATATTGTAGCAGAATATGATCACAAACAGCTACTTCGTATCTTCAAAGATTATGGCGAGCTAAAGCAGCCACACAAAATAGCATCGGCTATTGAGCGTGCACGAGCAATTGCTCCCATCACCACTACAACCGAGCTTGTCGAGGCTGTAAAGTGTGTTGCTCCCAAAAAGGACGAGTCAAAATTCTTGGCAAAACTGTTTCAAGCAATCCGAATAGAGGTAAACGGCGAGATAGAAACCCTGCACATGATGCTTGAGCAGTCGGCAAAGGTGCTATCAAAAGGGGGTAGATTGTCGGTTATCACATATCACTCGCTAGAGGATCGTGCGGTCAAAAACTTTATCCGTAGCGGAAGGTGCGATGGCCACATCGAAAAAGACCTGTTTGGCAACTACATATCGCCCATTAAGGCTGTTGGCAAAACCGTGCTGCCAAGCGATGAGGAGATAGAGCGCAACTCAAGATCACGAAGTGCAAAACTACGAATAGCAGAAAGGGTGTAATATATGTTAAAGATGATCAAATCTATACTGCTAGGTGACTTGTTAAGACACAAAGTGGTAACTAAGCGTGCCCCAGCCATTGCATACATTGCGCTACTAATGATTATCTATATATATAATATATTTTATACACATCATAAATATAGACAGATTATTAGGCTCGAGCAAGAGATATCACACCTAGAGGTAATCTCTACAACAATGCAATCGAAAAGGGTGTCGCTAACACGTCAAAGCTACATTATACAACAGATCGAAAAACGCCAAATCCCCATATTCGAGGGGGAGCAGCCGCCCATCACGATAAAATAGAGCACTAAAATGGAGAGTAAGAAAGAAAGAAATAGTATTGCGCAATCTATCCTCACAAGAAGTACTACGCTATATGTGCTTTTTGGGATACTAGCGCTTGCGATAACAGTAAAGATTATCTATATTCAGTATGGCCCAACGGGTAATGCTTTGCGAGAGGAGTCCGAGAACTTTAAGAATCGCAGAAATAAACTAATACCTGCCCTTAGAGGTGATATTCTATCACATGACGAGCGTACGCTCTCTACCACTATACCCATGTATAATATATATATGGATTTTAAGGCAGGGGGTATGGTTGATTCTATATTCAATAACAATGTAGACTCTTTGGCATTCTATCTGTCAAACTATTTTGGCGACAGAAGCCAGCGAGAGTACAAAGCACTGCTTGTTAAAGGCAAAGAGGATGGCAGCCGATATAAGCGCATCTCGCCACGCAGGGTAAACTACATTGAGCTTAAAAAAATACTCGAATTTCCTATATATAGGCTAGGTCGTAACAAGGGTGGTGTGACTCTCGACACGCTATTTAAGCGAGAGCTACCACACGGTTCGCTTGCTCGAAGAACCATTGGTCGTGCAAATCTAAATACTGGTTCGATGGTGGGTATCGAGGGTTATTTTAACGATATTTTGCGAGGCAAAGATGGTCTCACCAAAACACAAAAGGTGTCGGGTAGCTTTTGGATTCCGATTGATGACCCCGAGAACGTTGACCCCGAAGATGGTGTAGACATTGTAACTACAATTGATATTGAGGTACAAGATGTTGCCGAGTCTATGCTACGCACACAGCTAACCAAGCACGAGGCTACATGGGGTACGGCAATATTAATGGAAGTTGCTACGGGCGAGGTGAGGGCAATTGCCAACCTAACTCGCCAAAAAGATGGCAGCTATTTCGAAGACAATAACTATGCTCTGGCCAAGAAAATGGAGCCCGGTTCTACATGGAAGCTAGTGAGCTCGATTGCACTTCTTGACGATGCAGGCTCGACCCTAGACGAGGTAGTCGAGACAGGTAACGGCGTTGAGTATGTTGGTCGTGCCAAGGTAGTAGATACCAAGGCTCATGGTACACTAACACACCGTGAGGCGTTTGAGGTATCATCTAACGTTGGCTATGCAAAGCTAATTAACAAGTACTATGCTGCTCAGCCCTCAAAGCTAATTAACTACCTAAAAGAGATAGGTATAGACTCTAGGTTTGATGTGCCAATTAATGGCGAGGCTACACCAGTTATATATTCGCCCGACGACAAAATATGGAATGGTCTTACACTCACCATGATGTCGTATGGCTATGCGGTTATGATGACCCCAATGCACACGCTAGCTATATATAATGCTATTGCGGGCGGTGGTAAGTATGTAGCACCCAAGTTTGTAAAGCGCATCCAAAAAAACGGACAAGTGCTACGTGAGTTCGAGACCAAAGTTATTAATCCCCAAATTGCCTCAAAAAAGACTGTAAAAGAGCTTCAAGAGTGTATGGAGGGTGTGGTGAACACTGGTACGGCTCGCAATATCCTAAAGAACGACAACTATCGAGTTGCTGGTAAGACAGGTACGGCGCAGGTGGCAAAAGGAAAGTATGGCTACTATCACGATGGTGGTAGAACATACCTTGCAACAATTGTGGGGTATTTCCCTGCCGAGAACCCAGTGTATAGCTGTATTGTTGCTATCGAGACATTCCGCCCCGATGGTTCGGGTAAGGTATATTATGGTGGTTCGCTATCGGGCCCCGTGTTTAGGGCAATTGCCGACAAGGTATATTCTCAGGCAGTAGACTGGGGAGTGACAGCGCAAAAACCAATTTCTACCAAAAAGAAAGTAGCCGTTGCACCCAAAAAGAAAAAGCACAAAGGTCACTTTATTAAGAGTGGCGACAGCCTTTCGTTAGACCTTATTGCAAAGGAGCTCAAGTTGCGCGAGATCGAGGGGGTGAATATGGCAAATGTCGACACTACTGCTCTTGCAAATGTGGTGGGAATGGGTCTCAAAGACGCTATCTTTACGCTCGAAAGCCAAGGCTACCATGTAAAAAGCCAAGGTAGAGGTGTGGTTGATAGTCAATCGATAGAGGCTGGTAGCCAAATTATG
>CAYJIL010000031.1:18187-23527 GCA_964370235.1 uncultured Rikenellaceae bacterium
TTTCAAGTCCTATTGTAATTGGCTTAAAATATCGGGTTTCGGTTCTTTTATAGGGCAGTGACAAGCTTTATTGAGGGGTGGCAAGTGTGCGTGAGTGCTACATTTGCCACCCCTTGATATATATTCTGTTGTACTATTTAGCCATAAAATGCAATTTTTTTTAACCCGTTAATAATAGATTGCACCTATTATTTGTTATTAATACAAAAAATATTAACTTTGAGAATCAGAATTAATAATATTAATAATAAATAACCATAGAATGAATAACGCAATTTACAAGTTTGCAAAGCCAGCAAACGAGCCTGTAAAGAGCTATGCTCCGGGTTCATTAGAAAAAGAAGAACTACTAAAAGCCCTTTCAGAAATTACTTCAACCCAGTACGACATTCCAATTATTATCGGTGGTAAAGAGATACGAACAGGAAACACTGCGCCTATCACTATGCCTCACGACCACAAAAACAAGCTGGGAGTCTACCACATTGCTACCGAGACAGAGATTAAGATGGCAATCGATTGTGCAGTAAAAGCACAAAAAGAGTGGGCTGCAATGCCTTGGGTTGAGCGTGCTACAATTATGATGAGAGCAGCAGAGCTTATTGCTACAAAATATCGTTATGTAATGAATGCATCGGTTATGGCTGGTCAAAGCAAAAATGCTTACCAAGCCGAGATTGATGGTGTTTGTGAGCTTATCGACTTCTTGCGTTTTAATGTACATTTTGCAGGTGAGATCTACACCGATCAACCTATTTCGGACACTGGTGTAATTAACAGAACCGAGTACCGTCCGCTAGAGGGTTTTGTGTTTACTGTTTCGCCATTTAACTTTACGGCAATTGCTGGTAACCTAAACCTTGCGCCTGTGCTAATGGGTAATGTAACGGTATGGAAACCATCGTCTACGTCTATTCTTTCGAACTATTTGGTTATGAAGATATTCCAAGAGGCAGGTGTGCCCGATGGTGTAATTAACTTTGTGCCTAGTAAGGGTTCAGAGGTTGGTAAGATTATCTTTGCTAGCCCAGACTTTGCGGGTGTTCACTTTACGGGCTCAACAGCAGTGTTCAACTCGTTCTGGAAGAGCATTGGCGACAATATTGCTAACTACAAGACATACCCTCGCATTGTGGGCGAGACTGGTGGTAAGGATTATATTCTTGCACACCCAAGTGCATCGGCTCGTGAGCTAGCTGTGGCTATTGTGAGAGGTGCGTTCGAGTATCAAGGTCAAAAATGTTCGGCTGCATCGAGAGCATACATTCCTTCATCGCTTTGGGGCGAGGTAAAGGAGCACATTGCACAAATGCTATCAGAAATTAAGATGGGCGATGTAAAAGACTTTACAAACTTTGTGAATGCTGTAATTGACGAGTCATCGTTCGATAATATCGTATCATATATTGAGGATGCAAAGGCTGATGGCGATTGTGAAATCACGTTTGGCGGTGGATATGACAAGAGCGTTGGTTACTTTGTCGAGCCAACTATCATTACAACCAAGAACCCAAAATCAAAAAGCATGGTTGAGGAGATTTTTGGCCCAGTAATTACTGTATATGTATATGAGGATGCAGATTTTGAGGATGTAATCGTGCTTTGTGATACATCTACTCAATATGCACTAACAGGCTCTATCTTCTGTAACGACAGATATGTTCTATCTCAAGCATGCAAAAAACTAAGCCAGAGTGCAGGTAACTTCTACATCAACGACAAGCCTACGGGTGCAGTGGTTGGTCAGCAGCCATTTGGTGGTGCACGTGCATCGGGTACTAACGACAAGGCTGGTAGCTACCTAAACCTACTTCGTTGGACATCTCCACAATCTATTAAAGAGACGCTTGTTTCGCCAGTAGATTATAGCTATCCATTCCACAAGTAAACTAGGGCAATGCTAAAGCATACAATAGAGATAAGGGTGAGGTACCCCGAAGTAGACAGAATGGGTTTTTTGTTTCATGGCCACTATATGACCTACTTTGATAGTGCTCGCAATGAATTTATGCGTGCGCTGGGTGTCAGTAACTTAGACTTTGAAGAGAGCGGGATAATGTTTCCCGTTCTCTCTATTGATATTAAGTACCTAAAGGCTGCACATTACGATGACCTGTTAAGGATTGAGACTACGCTTGTCGAGGTTAAGGGTATAAAGATTATCTTTCATCACGAGGTGTTCAACCCAGCTGGCGAGCTAATTAACAAGGCAGATGTAATGCTAACCTTTATGGACAGAGACAGCAAGAGCGCAATGCGCCCTCCTGCTAAATTTAAAGAACTGTTAAATTCTAAAATTGGTGATAAGTAGAGTATTAGTCATTGAGTTTTTGAGAAAGAGTATTGGTTTACTCTTTTTGTTTTCGGCAGCAGTCAAGAGCATAGACCCCATGGGGACAGCCATTAAACTATCGGAGTATCTAACGGCTTTTGGGTTAGATATATTCTCCGACATGGCTATGCCTATGGCTATATTGCTGTGTGCTAGCGAAATGCTCATTGCTCTAGCACTACTTATGGGCATATATAGGAGGCTATCCATTTGGGCGGCCTCCATCTTTATCTTTGCCTTTACCATTCTTACTCTTTATATCTACCTATACAGCCCAGTCGAAGATTGTGGTTGTTTTGGCGATGCTATCAAAATATCGAACGGTGCTACCTTTGCCAAGAACATACTATTCTCGGTAATGTGCCTAGTGGTTTTGCGTAGCAGAACAGACAAAAAGCAAGCCAGCAAAAGCAGATTTGCTAGCACACTTATAGCACTATTGCTATCGTTTGGAATACCAATCTATTCGTGGTTATATCTTCCGCCTACCGACTTTTTGCCATATAATATAGGTGTAGATATTGTTGAAGACCTATCAAGAGAGCGACAGTCGAGCGAATATGAAACGGTGCTTATATACAAAGATCTTGTAGATGGGGGCGAGCGAGAGTTTGCTGTGGATGACACAACATGGTATGATACCTCTCGATGGGAGTATGTCGATACTCGTAGTACGCTAATTAAAGAGGGTGATAGTAGTGGTATTTTGTCGTTTAATATTGTTGATAGCGATGGTGTAAATCGTTTTGACGACCTTATCGCTACGCCACAAAATGCACTTGCTATTATTATTGGTGCACAGCCACAAGGCTCTGCGCTAGAGAAGCTAGTTTCGTTGATTGAGACAGCCCAGCAGTGTGATTACAAGGTATTTGCCATTACTTCGCTATCGCACCAAGAAGTTGCAGAGTGGGTTCCACAGCTAAGTGGGCAGGTGTATAGCATGGACGAGACACAAATTAAATCGATACTAAGAGCCCCTAATGGCTACTTGCTACTAGAAAGCGGTGTTATTAAGGCAAAAAAGAGGCTCGAAACAAGCCCTGCGGTTGATTCGTGCCAACAGTTACAAGAGCTTAAAGCGAGTGATAATAGGTTGTCTATATATTTACTTATTACTATCGCTATTTTTATCATAGGAATCGTCACCTCATTTAAAAGCAAGAGATAATGATTAAGAAATTGTTTGCTTTGCTACTACTTGTAGTGCCTTATGTTGTTGTAGCACAAAGTGCTAAAAAAAAAGAACGAGAGCGAGATTACAGTAACCACAGCACCAATCAATCGTGGGTTGTGGCAAAAGATGCTACCAAGGATATTACCTCAATATCTTATGTAACAAGGCGTAATGCCGATATTGTTACGTTTAAAAAAGGAGACGATGCCGACTCTTTGAATATGGTAGTAGGGTTGACGAGCAAGAAAAAGGGTGCTCAAAAGACCATTGCACTATATTCAAAGAATGGTGCACGCCTAGTTAGTAATCAAAGTAACCGAGAGTCGCCCAACCTAGTTATATTGAGTTATGGCGATAAGCTATCATCTACCATTGTGTCGCAAGACGATGGTGTAAGTTGGAGTTATAATATCAGCCGAGTACCTTACCGAATGGGAGAGGTTGATGGTTTTTTGACCGACAAGAAAGAGACAAACTACTACACTTTTTTTAGTGATGTGCAAGGGCATTTGCTTGCCTCGGCTCGCACACACTCGGTAATATATGAGATAAGTTCCGATAATGGCGGCTACTCGTGGAGCTTGCCCAAAGTGGCAGTTAAGCATAACCTAATGAGTGTTAGCAACCCATGTGTTACGATGAGCAAAAACTCTAAGTATCGCTACATTATGGTGATGCAGGGCAATGACTATATTCCATATATTAGTTATAAGAGTAGGATCGATGACAATTGGAAATATCCAGTTAGCATGGATGCTGGCTTTAGGGGCGATATGCACAAAGTATTGATAAATAACGACAAAGTATATGTTCTCTTTAGAGAGCGTGATACTAGTGGCGAGAGTGGCAAAATTGTCCTTTGGCGAGGCGGACTCAAGGAGTATGTAAAGCAAATAAAGGGAGATAAGAGATATGTAATAACTTCGGAGCAAGTAGATAACAGCTCTCTGGGTTATGACGACATGGATATAGTGCTATCGAGCAGTGGCGAGATAATTGTGCTATGTTCGACAAAATGGGAAGAGGGTAGCCCTGCATATTTGAAGGCGATAAGGATACCGTTTAATGACAAGAAATCAAATAAAACTAAGAATAAATAATTTAAACTATGAAGAGAATCATTTTAGCACTGCTTGCTGTGGTGACAGCAACAACAGTGATGGCTCAAACAAGCCTAAACTCAAAAATTTCGGATGTTGAATCAATAAAGGTTTCGGGCAACCTAAAGGTGACTCTTGTTAAGAGTGACGATCCATACTTTAATCTTGTATTAGAGAATACCAACGAGGAGAATGTTGACTGGAGTATTTCTAACAACCAGCTATCGGTTAGGCTAAAGCAGCCACTAACTGTTGGTGGTAATAAGATTGTTGGCAAAGGTGAGCTAACGATTGGTTATGATGTCGATCAGCTAGATGAGGTTATTA
The DNA here is from genome assembly GCA_964370235.1 of uncultured Rikenellaceae bacterium. Classification (GTDB taxonomy): domain Bacteria; phylum Bacteroidota; class Bacteroidia; order Bacteroidales; family Rikenellaceae; genus CAYJIL01. The sequence goes on from CAYJIL010000031.1 coordinate 23,124, forward strand.
CATCGGCTAAGGCAGAACTTTTTCACGATGGTGTTTATAAGGGTAAGCAGCTAACAATTGATGCTAGCTCTAACTCTGTTGTAGCGATGGAGGTAAAGGTTTATAGTCTTGATATTAAAGCAGGTGGTGGTGCAACTACATCGATTACTGGTGCTGCCGATATTATTTCGATAAACGGTGCGTCTAATGCCTCTGTAAATACTGTTGCTATGGCTTGTGAAGCTGCTACGGTTAAGACTAGCACTAATGCTGAGTGTTATGTGACAGCTACAAAGAAGCTTGATTTGAAAGCTAGTACTAATTCTAAGATATATTATAAGGGTGAGCCAGAGGTTTTGACTTCTAATGCTAGTAGCTTTGCTCTTATCGAAGGGTTTTAATAGCGGTAATATGTTTTACCACCT
>CAYJIL010000032.1:0-23237 GCA_964370235.1 uncultured Rikenellaceae bacterium
ACAATAGTAATTTACCAATTCATAAACTCCTCTGCTGTGCAATCAGCTAGTGAGTCCAAAACCAAATCGGCAACTATTTCGAGCTTCTCACGAGGGAATGTAGTCGAAAGTGCTACGACCTTCATACCTGCTCCTTTACCCGCTGCAATGCCCGTTAAAGCGTCTTCAAACACCACACATTCATTGGGTGTTGCTCCCAAATCTTTTGCTCCTAGTTCGTAGCACATTGGGTCGGGTTTGCCCCTAGTAATACGCTTTGGGGTTACGATTGTCGAAAGAAATCTGTCGAGACCAAACTCTTTGATTACTCTCTCTACCTTAGCCTCGCCCGAGCTTGTTACAAGCCCCATCTTTATACCTGCATCCTTTAGCCTTTGCATAAACTCTAGCGTGCCTGGCATAGCTAACATTTGCATTTGAGCCTCGTAATCGTCGCAACCTTGCACAATGTCATCTCTTTGCTCTTGTGTAAGGTGGCCAAAGTAATTTGACATAATAGCCGTTAGTGGTGTGCCCTTTATTGTCTTGTGAAAATCGCTCGCTAAACCATATTGCTGTGCAACTCTCTCCCAGTATATATCATACTGTGGTTCAGTGTCTGCTATTACACCGTCAAGATCAAATAATGCATAACTTTTTTTCATAAATCTACATAATTAAGCAAAGAGGGGATGCTACAAACGTAACACCCCCTCTTGAATTATACACCGTAAGATTACCAGTTAAGGATCTTGCGGAAATCGTACTCCTCTGGGTTTGGAACAAGAGCCTTAGCAGCCTCGTAATCCTCTGGAGTTACATAGTTGAAGATATGGTCGATAACAGCAGTGATACCACCTGAGTTGATGTCAACTAGACGTGGTGGAATCTTACCTGTTACAGCATCTTGAAGATCTTTTAGGTAAAGTGGAGATACGTTACCCATTGGGTCAACATATACCATACAACCAGACTTACCCTCGCTGAATAGAGTGTAAACACCCATACCTAGCTGAGAACAGTAAACAAGGTCAAAAGCAGTTGGAGTCTGGCAACGAACCTCGTAACCAATCTCTACTGGACGGCTCTTAACTTTGATACCTAGTTTGTTAAGCTCGTTCTCTAGTAGCTCGTTGAATACGTTAGCCTTAGAAACTTTACCAAGCTCTGGGTGACCGTGGTCATCATATGTGAAGTTGATACCGCTACCTTTGATCTCCTCGTCGCTTAGAGAGTGGAATACACCCTCAGAAATCATAGCTGCACCATAGTCAAGACCTTGTAGCTTGCGCTTGATGATAGCAGAGATAACTAGGTTAACGATTTTCTTGATTGTAATCTCAGTTTTGTTGAACATCTCTGGGATAACGATCATTGGGTAGTGACAAGCTGTACCAATACCAAATGCAAGGTGACCAGCCGAACGACCCATTGCCGCAACAACAAACCAGTTCTCGCTAGTGCGAGCATCGTTGTATACTGTACGACCAATGATAGTACCTTGTGACTTTGCAGACTCGTAACCAAAAGTTGGTGTACCATCTGGAAGAGGTAGGTCGTTATCAATTGTCTTAGGAACGTGAATGTTAGAGATAGAGTAGTTCTTAGCCTCTAGGAACTTAGCGATACGGTTTGCAGTAGATGCAGTATCGTCACCACCAACAGTTACAAGTAGCTTAACGTTGTTGCTAGTGAAGAAATCAAGGTTGAAGTTGTTCTCAAAGTCGTTATCAGTTGGCTTGAAACGGCTCATCTTTAGGTATGAACCACCACGGTTGAAGATATCGTCTGCCGTTAGGAAGTCAAGATCTGTTGTGCGTGGGTTCGACTTGAATAGACCCGAGTAACCCTCGTGAAGACCGATAACACGGTAACCTTTTTGTAGGAATGTTTTTGCAACGCTACCTACTACCGAGTTCATACCCGGAGCTGGACCGCCGCCTGTAAGAATAGCAATAGCCTCTTTCATCTTTTCTATTTATATAAAATTAGTTAAAACAAATTAAAAAAAACCATACCACCCACCCCTAAGGGCGGTGGCATGGCCTATAATATATACCGAGATTATAGTACGTCGATACAGTTAAGATCTTGGTAAGAAACCTTAAGACGCTCGATGATAGACTCCTCACCTTTGCGAAGCCATACACGTGGGTCGTAGTATTTCTTGTTTGGCTTGTCGTCACCCTCTGGGTTACCAAGCTGACCTTGTAGGTAATCCTTCTTGTCGTTGTAGAAGCTAAGGATACCATTCCAGAACGCCCACTGAATATCAGTGTCGATGTTCATTTTGATTACACCGTAACCAAGAGACTCTTGAATCTTCTCTGGCTCAGAACCGCTACCACCGTGGAATACGAAGTTAACTGGCTTGCTATCTGCAGCAGCACCAATCTTCTCAGCAATGTATACTTGGCTATCGCGAAGGATCTCTGGGCTAAGAACTACGTTACCTGGCTTGTAAACACCGTGTACGTTACCAAATGAAGCAGCGATAGTAAAGTTAGGGCTAACTGCGCTTAGTGCCTCGTATGCAGCGAATACCTCTTCTGGCTGAGTGTATAGCTTAGAAGTCTCAACGTGAGTGTTATCAACGCCATCCTCTTCGCCACCAGTGATACCAAGCTCGATCTCAAGTGTCATACCCATTTTGCTCATTCTAGCAAGGTACTTAGCACAAGTCTCTAGGTTCTCCTCTAGTGACTCCTCAGAAAGGTCAATCATGTGAGAAGAGAAAAGTGGACGACCAGTAGCCTCGAAGTGCTTCTCGCTAGCGTCTAGTAGACCGTCAATCCAAGGAAGAAGTTTCTTTGCAGCGTGGTCTGTGTGAAGAATTACTGGCACACCGTAAGCCTCTGCAAGAGTGTGTACGTGGTGAGCAGCAGAAATACCACCTAGGATAGCAGCTTTCTGACCATCGTTGCTGATACCTTTACCTGCATAAAAACATGCACCACCGTTAGAAAGCTGGATGATAATTGGAGAATTAACTGCCTTAGCTGTCTCTAGAACTGAGTTAACAGTGTCTGTACCTGTTACGTTTACTGCTGGAATAGCAAAACCTTTCTCTTTTGCATAAGCAAAAAGCTGCTGTACGTCCTCACCTGTAAGTACGCCAGCTGGAAATTTAGTCTGACTCATTTTGTTTTTTTAGTTATATAACGGCTAACCGTTATTTTTGTTATTTTAAGTTATGCTCTTATGTTGAGTGAATTACAACTTTTTTTGATTGAATTCACACCCCAAAAATAACAGTTTTATTTGTGAAAAAAAAGTTTTGCGCCCTCTTTTATAAAGATAGCGCAAAACTTATGTTATTTTGGGTATTCTACATTAGTAGATCTGAGTATCTCTCTAGTTCCTCGGCAACCTCTTTTTGGCCATGTCGAGTAGCTATTCTGTGAATATTCGAAAGATACATTAGTTGCTCATCTACCTCATTGCCCACAAGCTGTGCTTGCGCTGGGCTAAATTTACTGTAATAGTTAAGGTGATCGAGAGTGTTGTTCATCATCTCTGTTAGATATGTGCTAGCTCTAGGGTCGCCTAGCCTAAACAACACATCTATCATCGAGAACGACGAATAAGCGTGCTTAACTTGCTCAAAAGGTATCTCCTCAATAATCATATCCATTACCTCTTGTGCTCTAATAGTGTCACCCTCAGAAACTAGCTGCGCCGCTAGTCGAGCAGCAGTATTTCTCACCTGAGTTGCCGAAACGGTATAATCAGAGAAGTAGTCAATATTTACCTTTGGATCTTTAATATTACCATACTTAAACTTATTCATCATATTGTCGTATAGGTATTCGGTGTCTATACGGCCTTTGTTAAAGTGGTCGCCTGCTGTTTTAATAGGCACGATGCGATATGCAAAACCATCGTTTTGCAGGTAATCGCTTAGTCCTAGTTTCTCTAGCGTTTGTGGCTGAGTAACATATATTGGGCGGCTCCAGTCGCTAGTTGCTAGCATATCCAGAATCATGTAATCGCCACGATATAGGGCTTGTGTCGATAGGTTGATTGTAATTGAATCTACCATCAAATCTGCATCCTCGGGCTTTACAATACCACTCTTTATAGCGTTCTCTTTGTTTACCGGCAAAATAATTGTGCTAGTAGGCAAGAAGTCCTCTATCTCGATACCATACTGTGCATTGATGCTATTAACGATTGACTGCTTGCTCTTTGAGTCGTTCTTAATAAAGTCGACAACCTCTTTTGCGGTCATAGGTTTTTTAGATACATCAAACACATATAGTGCATCGTTTGTACGGTAATATTTCTCTTTTGGGAGAGTAAACTCAACGGGCTCAGATTCGTTGCTCTTAACCCTCATTTGGTCTACATACCACTCGCCGTGTAGGTAGCTAAGGTTCATCACCCTAACATCTAGTCTAGCATCCTCAACCTCTTGGTTATACCACAATGGGAATGTGTCATTATCACCATAAGGCATAATGATACCACCCGGTAGTACACTCTCTAGGTAGTTCTTACCAAAGTCGGTTGCGATATATCTGCCCGAACGGTCGTGGTCGTCCCAGTTCTCGGCAATTAAGATTGTTGGAACTGTTAACGAAATGGCAAACGCCGAAACAAGCGCCCACTTTTCGACCTTAATTCTCTTTTGTAGCGAATCATATATTGCCATAACACCAAGTCCAATCCATATTGCAAAGGCATAGAACGAGCCTGCAAACACATAGTCACGCTCACGTGGCTGAAGTGGTGGCTGGTTTAGGTACAGGATAATAGCAATACCCGTCATAAAGAAGAACCAGAATGTAGCATTAAATGCATTGCCATCTTTCTTTAGCTGATAGAAGATACCCAACAAACCAAGTATAAGTGGCAAGAAGTAGTATGTGTTGCGCCCTTTGTTGTTTGCTAGGTCGGCAGGTAGCTCGTCTTGTGGCCCACTATACAGCGAGTCTATGAACGGAATACCGCTCAACCATCCACCGTGTGTAATCTCGCCATGTGATTGAATATCGTTTTGGCGACCTACAAAGTTCCACATAAAATATCTCCAATACATAAAGTTTAGCTGGTAGCTAAAGAAGTAGCGTAGGTTCTCGCCAAATGTTGGAATGGTAATCATTTGATCTTCGTAACGCACCTTGCGCCCTTTTATGTCGGCCCACTGCTCGTATGCTCTAACGTGCGATGGATCTGAGCTGTACATACGAGGGAATATTGTAGTATATCTTGAGTCATACTCATACCCTTCGACAACAGTATATGGAACATATTTTTCGCCATCGTAGTAGTAGCTCTCTTTTTCGATGGTGTTGGTTGTTGGTGTCGAATAGTATTGTCCCTTAACCAAAGGTGCACTACCATACTGCTCACGATTTAGGAACGAAAGCAGAGCATATGGGTCGCTAGGGTTATTCGAGTTCATAGGAGGGTTTGCCTCGGCACGAATAAACACCTGACCATACGATGTGTAGCCAATCATAAGCACAGCCAAACACAATAGAGCAGTGTTAATTGTAACTTTACCCTTTTGGTGTGTGTAGTAGATACCATAGCCTAGTGCTACAATTACAAGAATAAATAGCGTAATCATACCGCTATTAACAGGTAGCGATAGTGTGTTAACAAAGAATCTATCTACCGTAGCACCCACCGAAATAGTTACTTGGCGCACAACATATAGTGCAACACCAACAATAGCAAACGAGATTGCAAGTGCCTTTAGCCAGCCATATTTTGTTTTTTCGGGGAATTTACGATAGTAGTATATAAGACCAATTGCAGGAATTGCTAGTAGGTTAAGAAGGTGAACACCAATCGATAGACCCATTACATAGGCTACCAAAATAAGCCATCTTCCGCTCTTGGGGTCGTTTGCCTCTCGTTCCCAACGCAGAATGCCCCAAAACACAATTGCCGTACATAGCGACGACTGTGCATAAACTTCGCCCTCTACTGCCGAGAACCAAAACGTGTCGGTAAATGCATAAGCAAGTGCACCAATCATTGATGAACCCATTACCAACCAAAGCTGAGAACCCGAAATTTCTTCCTCTTCTTTGCCCGTAATTCTTCGTCCCATGTGTGCAATTGTCCAAAACAAAAATGCCACAGTAAGACCACTAGCCACAGCACTTGCAGCATTAACAAATGCTGCTACCAAATCTTGTGATGGAGCGAATATTGTAAATAATCGGTTAATCATCATAAACAGTGGCGCACCGGGAGGGTGTCCTACCTCTAGTTTATAGGATGTTGCGATGAACTCTCCACAGTCCCATAAAGACGCCGAAGGTTCCATTGTTAGCAGATAGACCATTGTCGATAGCGCAAACGCTACCCAGCCTAAAGTGATAGAAGTTTTCTTAAATGTATTCATTTAGCAAAAGTTGGTGTGGAGGCTAAACCTTTAGCAACCACTATTTTCTGGTTTTTAATTTCACAAAAGTACATACTACCCCAAGTTAGGATAATATTCAGCCTACAAATTTATAAAAAAAGATGCACTATTCACCCCTAATCACCAAAAATCACACATTAAGTCCAATCTTTGCAAAATATTTATAACTTTGTGAGTAGTGATACACATAAATAAAACTAATAACCACATATTTTATTATGAATAAGAGAATCATTTATTTCCTAGTTATTAAAAAAATTATAACGCTAATTATCATTTCGCTATTTTTTAGCTCGTGTTCGGGTGGCTATCCTTTGGTTGGTGGGTCTGTTGACAGAGAATCAGATATGTCATCATACAAAACATACCGCACCCTAGAGCTTGAACAAGTAGAGCTACCACACGGAATGACAGCCGATGATTATTATACGCTCATTGCTGCAATAGATGGTGAAATGTCGCTACGCAACTATCGCAAAATTCCAGATTCCGACCTTGTAATAGAGATTGGTTTAACTTCGTCAACCTATTTTCAAGAGGGTGAACACTATGGTTTATACACAAATGCCTACTACTTTGGCTTGCCCGAGTTTGCACCATGGCGCAAAGGTGACTACATGTACCCATACATGACAAATTATCGTTCGGTCAAAATTGCCGATCAAGGAGTGTTAATTATCGATTTTATTGATACCAAAAACCAAAAGCACCTATACTCAGCGGCAGTCAAGAGCGGAATTGCTGCTGGCGAAAATCCACTAAACAGTGCAAGCGAGGTGGTAAAAATGGTAACTTCGTTATTCAAAAAATTCCCCGTTAAAATCTCGAAACAATAATAGAATTAAACAAAGTAATAGGGTGTCACGACTATGAATCGTGACACCCTATTTGTATATACACTTTTAACAAGCTCTTATTTGTTTACAACCGTGAATGGCTTAAATGGGCTAAGGTTAAAGGTAACATTACCCGACGAACCGCTGCCCTTAATCTTGGCACGAAGCGTATATTTTGCTCCCGGTTCATACTCCTCAACTCTTAGGTCGTAGTTGTATGGTCTAAAGATATTTTTCTTAACAGGAGATTTTGCGTAGTGCTCGTCAATCGAGATTGACTCTCCATCTTTAAGTAACTCAACCATCTCTATTTCGAGTGGGTTTTCGCCCTCAACAGTATAGAAACCTGCAATAACTCTACCCGATGCATACACCTTGTCGGTAACATCCCACTCTTTTGTTTGGTACTCGGTACTAATGTCTTGTGGTTTCCACTGAGCTACGATATAACCGCCCGGCTCAAAGTAATCAACCTTTAGGGCATCTAGGCGCTTTTTGTTATTCTCGATGCGAGCGATAAACTCTGCAAAGTCTTTACCATCTTCGCTGCTCCATGCAATCTCTGCCAAGCCCAACATACGTGGGAAGTTTTGCACGTTAATGTCTTTTACTTCTTGTGGAACTGCTGGCCACATGTTTGCCTGCACACCCAACACATACTTGAGACCATCTTTGCTAACACCCTGCGTTGGGTTGTAGTTATAAATTGCCTCTAGGTTGTTAATAACACCATAGTTCAAATCACACATAGTACCATCGTTTCTATCGTTTTGGCTAATGTCAAAATATAGAGGGTAGCTAGGTGTTGCAACCGAGTAGTAACCGTTATTAGCAGCTTTTGTAATTGCATCCTCGCCCAACCAGCACATGATAGCGGTTTGTTTTGTTAGCGAAGTGTCGGCAAGTACATCGTTCCAGCCAATAGGCTTGCGACCTTTGTCGACGATGATTTCGGCAACTCTTTTTACAAAATAGTTTTGTAGTTGATGAACATCATCCATATTGTTTTGCTTCATAAAACGCTTGACATGAGGTTCTTTAAGCCAAAAACTGTGCATTACCTCGTCGCCACCAAAGTGTATATACTCCGATGGGAATAGCTCTGCCACTTCGGTGAAAATATCGTCCAAAAACTCATAAACCACCTCTTTTGTAGGGTCTAGCGAGTTTGGTGTGAATTGATTGCCCCAGTGCCCCCACGAGTCTAGGAATGGGAATACGTGCGATGGAGTGTGATTTTGGTTTACGCCTAGTTCGGGACGCACCAAAAGAGTTGCCCAGCTATGACCCGGAACATCAATCTCTGGAACAATAGTTATGCCCCTATCGGCTGCATACTTTACAAGATCTTTAATTTGCTCTTGTGTAAAGTAACCACTTCGCTCGCTTGGCTGCTTATATTGCTCTGGGTAGGTGGTTGTTTGCTTAGATGTTAGCTCGGGGTATTTCTTAATCTCTAAACGCCAGCCTTGGTCGTCTGTTAGGTGAAAGTGAAATACATTTAGCTTATACAGAGCCATTACATCCAAATACTTCTTTATTACATCTACACCAAAGAATGTGCGGCTAACATCTTTCATGTATCCACGCCATGCAAAACGAGGCTCATCGTTAATCGACACCGCTGGTATAGTGAATGAATCGTTAGCCTTTGCATTATCGCTATTCTCGATTGATGCAGGCATAAGCTGACGTAGCGATTGAACACCATAAAAAAGACCTGCACTATCGCCCGAGCGTATTGTTACCATATTAGGTGTAACATCTAGCGTATATGCCTCTTTGTTGTTTGGTGTAAAAGCTGGGTCGATAACCAAGTTTATTGCCTTTTTTTGTTGCTTATCGCTAATTTCTACATCGGCGTCTATGTTGCTACCGTCCTCGATTAAATCTTCGAGAAAATCGGCTACGCCCTGTGCCTGTTGCGAAGAGGCTACAATCGATATATCATTCTCAACTTTGAATTGTCCCTCGTCCATTCTCAACTCTTTGGGCTTGGGAATAATAGAGTAATCAGACGCTTGATTTGGTGTTTGGCTCGATGTTTGACACGAGACCATTAGTGCAAGCGAGATTACAGATAGGAAATTTTTTTTCATTTTCTAGTTTAGTTATCTGTTGGTTAATATTTGCTAATTTGTTTGGGGTAATTACAAGCAAAAATAGTTATAATATTGATAAGTGCAGCTTTCTACGGCAAAAAAATATCGTGTAAATGTAATTTTTTGTTTAAACTACATTTACACGAATAATTTTACTCTTGCACACTCTTTAGTAGTTGTGCACAGCTATCCTCTAGTATATCTATTACCAAATTAAAACCTTCGGCTCCTCCATAATATGGGTCGGGAACATAGGTTGCGCCAGTTGTAGAGTAGTCTGCCATGCGGCAAACTTTGTCTCTTGACTCAAGGTCGGGTGCTAGTGCTCGCAGATCCTCCCAGTTGCGATCGTCCATTGCTACAATTACATCAAAATCGTAGAAATCATCGGTGCGCACTTGTCTCGAGTGGCTAGTGATTGTGTAGCCTCTAGCTGCTGCCGCACGTCGCATTCTGCTATCTGATGGCTCGCCAGCGTGGCCGCCATAAGTTCCTGCCGAGTCTACCTTGCAAGCATAGCCTGCTTTGTCGGCAAGTGCCTTAAATATTGTTTCTGCTGACGGAGAGCGGCAAATGTTCCCCAAGCATACAAATAAAAATTTTTGCATATCAGTAAGTATAAATTAACATTACTCAAAAGTAATGAATTTTTATTCATCACAAAAACCTAAAAACAAAAAAAGTGGAGGCTTGCATTTGCAAACCTCCACAATATATATCACTTACGTGTTAGATTACTTAACAGTATCCATGTGAGCGATTAGGTCGATAACCTTGTTAGAGTAACCCCACTCGTTATCATACCAAGAAACAAGCTTAACGAAGTTGCTGTTAAGAGCGATACCAGCACCTGCATCAAAGATAGAAGTGTGTGCATCGTGGATGAAGTCTGTAGAAACAACAGCGTCCTCTGTGTAAGCAAGGATACCTTTCATCTCGTTCTCAGAAGCGCTCTTGATAGCAGCTTTGATCTCCTCGTAAGTAGCAGCGTTCTCAAGACGAACTGTTAGGTCAACTACAGAAACGTCAGCAGTAGGAACACGGAAAGCCATACCAGTTAGTTTACCGTTAAGAGCAGGAATTACTTTACCTACAGCCTTAGCAGCACCTGTTGAAGATGGGATGATGTTGTTCAGGATAGAACGACCACCTCTCCAATCCTTCTTAGAAGGAGCGTCAACAGTCTTTTGAGTATTTGTAGCAGCGTGTACAGTTGTCATAAGACCTTCTGCGATACCAAACTTATCGTTGATAACTTTTGCAAGAGGAGCAAGACAGTTAGTTGTACAAGAAGCGTTAGAAACAACGTTCATGTCAGCTGTGTACTCTGTGTGGTTAACACCGCAAACGAACATAGGAGCGTCAGCAGATGGAGCAGAGATAACAACCTTCTTAGCACCACCTACAAGGTGAGCAGAAGCAGTCTCAACAGTTGTGAAAACACCAGTAGACTCAACAACGTAGTCAGCACCAGCGCTACCCCAAGCGATTTCGCTTGCGTTCATAGAAGCAAAGAACTTAACCTCTTTACCATTAACGATAAGCTTACCATCCACGTTCTCAGCTGTACCGTTGAAACGACCGTGTACAGTGTCATACTTAAGCATGTAGATTACATAATCTAGATCTAGGAATGGATCGTTAACTGCTACGATCTCAACATCATTTCTCTCTTGAGCTGCGCGGAATACCAAACGTCCGATACGACCGAAACCGTTGATACCAATTTTAATTTTTGACATAATCTTTTATAATTTTAAGGTAATAATCTATTACGTGCTGCAAATTTAAGAATTATTTGGAATATCTTATAAATAATTCCACATATTTTTTGATGAATTTAACCGTTTTTGCACATTTTTTTACCCTTTCTTATAGTTTAATATCTGAATTAATTTTTTGGTTTAAATTTATTAGTAGCTCAGGAATGAGTATCTAGTTTATGCACATCGTAGCTAACCAAAAACACCCCCACGTAAAGTACCTAGTACTACATGAGGGTGTTTTTGATCTGCTTTAACGCTCCTAAATTCAATTTTTGTGGAGATTATAAGCTGTGCTATATAAAAAACAATAAACTTATTCTTTAAACTCAGTACCTAGAGTTTTTGTATAACTCACTTAACGTGTTGAAATTACACAAGGTCTATTTTTTGTTGGGCAACAATAGTTCAAACTCAAAACAATTTAAACCTCACTACCTATAACGGCTCTGAATGCTCGCCTTGTTTGTTGGCGTGCATAGACAATTTTGCCATGAGTATGTTTTTGTATAAGCTCGTCGCTATACCCCCTAATTGTAATGAGCGAAAGTCCGCTGTTATACCGCACTATATAATCCTCTTTGAGCTGCTCGATGAGTGCATCAAAATATCTTGACTCGTCAAGCGAAAGAGTAATCGATATTGCCGAACTTTGCACCATGTTAATCTTTTGCCTATGTTCCTTTAGCAAAAGTAGCACATCGGGCAGTGCCTCGGCAGCAGCAAAACTAAAGTCACGAGGGCGTATGGTCAACAGCCGTTGCGAGCTCTTTACTATTATAATAGGGAGCGAGATGTTGCTAGGTGTCGAATTAATACAGCTACCCATGCTACTTGGGCTACCAAATGGCTTGACATATAAGGGTATATTTTTTGCCGTTAGTGGCTTAATACTCTTGGGGTGAATGATTTGTGCACCACTAAACGATAGCTCCACAGCATCTTTGTATGATAGATGTTCTATTAACTGGGCATCGTCAAATAGCCTTGGGTCACAGTTCATTACACCGGGAACATCTTTCCATATTGTTACGCTAGTTGCCCCCAATATGGCACCCACTAGCGATGCACTATAATCTGAACCCTCTCTGCCTAGAGTCACTGGCGCATCGTGTTCGTTTGCTCCAATGAATCCTTGTGCAATATACACCTGTGCGCCATTTGTGGCTGCTCTGAGAAGATGTTTCGAGATTTTAATATCTACATCGGCACCTCGGTGTTGGTTTGTACATATAAATATCTCTCTCATATCTAGTAGCTTGCAATTGCCACGCTGTGCCTGCATTGCCTCATATACAATGCGAGAAGATAGCATTTCGCCTTGGCTCACCACCTCATCGTATAGTCTATCGTAGTCATAGCCATTGTAGTTGTCTACTGTCTGTTTTAATTTCTCAGCCCACACATCAGCAATAGTTGGTGTTATATCTAGATCTACTAGTATTCCTCTGTGGTACTCTGTACATATTTCAAGCTCGACTAGTGCACCATGTTTATCTAGCTCAAATGTTTTAGTGGTTACTCTTTCTAGTGAGTTTGTCACCTTGCCCATTGCCGACACAACAACAACAAGCTCCTCGCTGCATCTTGACACAATGTCGATGAGGTTTCTCACCCCTTGTGCACTAGCTATCGAAGCCCCTCCAAATTTATATACTAACATATTACATAAATAACAAAGAGGAGGGTAGCCATAAAGCCACCCTCCTGCAAATTTAACCTATATATGAATGGCTAGCTCCACTTAACGTATGAGAATTCCATTCTATTTGTTAGAAGTGGGTTGCGAGCATAAAGTCTCACCGCTACGTCAAAAATACCCGTAACTTTTGGTGTCATCTCTAGCTCGTAGTGTGCTCTCGAACCCTCTTGGCTAACAAGATTTAGCTCTTGGTAAGCAACTACATCGATATTCTCGGTTCCATTGTCAATTGATGGACGCACGATAACAACCTCTACACCTACATCTTCGGTTGATAGTTCGCCTAGGTTGACAACAACCTCGCTCTTGTATGTATTACCAGTAAGGATCGCACTCTTAGATATGTTGTATGTTTTAACATCTTCTACGTGAACGTTATCGTTCCATAGAGATGCTACTCTATACTTCCACTCAGAGATCTTGCGAGCCATCTCGTAGTTGTCTGCCTTAACCTCGTGTGCACGCTTGTGTAGTGGCTCATAGAAACGCTCTTGGTAGTCTTCGATCATTCGCTTAGTAGTGAAATTAGAAGCTACATCGGCAATACTCTTCTTGATAAAGCCTACCCACTGGCTAGAAACACCTGTTAGCTCGTTCTTAGCATAGTATGCAGGTGCGATTTGCTCCTCAATAATTGAGTAAACAAGCTCGGCATCAAGTTCGTTTTGTAGACGATCGTCCTCAAACGTTTTCTCTTGAGCAAGAGCCCAACCAGCACCCTCTTGGTAACCTTCTACCCACCAGCCATCTAGTACGCTAAAGTGTAGAACACCGTTCATAACAGCCTTCTCACCCGAAGTACCCGATGCCTCTAGCGGACGAGTAGGAGTGTTCAACCATACGTCAACACCTTGTACCATACGGCGAGCTAGGTCCATATCATAGTTCTGAAGGAATAGAATCTTACCCTCGAACTGTGGCATTTTAGATACCTCTACAATGCGCTTGATAAGGTCTTGACCCGGCTTATCGTTAGGGTGTGCTTTACCTGCAAACAAGAACTGAACCGGACGAGTAGGATTGTTAACAATTCTGTCTAGTCTGTCTAGGTTTGTGAATAGCAGGTGTGCACGCTTATATGTAGCGAAACGACGTGCAAAACCAATTGTTAGCTTTTCGCTATTAAGCGACTCTCTCACCTTAACCATCTGCATTGGAGAGCGAGTAATCGACTTCAATGGGTCAGATATATTGCGCTTGATGTAGTTGATTAGCCTGCGCTTAAGTGCAAGACGTGCATCCCATAGCTCCTCGTCAGAGATGTTATAGATGCCCTGCCAGCAGCTCTTGTCGTGCTTAGGGTTATCAAACTCAGAACCAAATGCCTTAGAATACATCTTGCGTAGGCGAGACGAAGTCCAAGTAGGGTAGTGTACACCGTTAGTTACATAACCCACGTTTAGCTCCTCTTTAAAGTATCCTGGCCACATTGGCGATAGGATATCCTTACTAACCTCTCCGTGCAACCAGCTCACACCATTCACCTCTTGTGATAGGTGACAAGCAAGGAAACTCATCGAGAATCTTTCGTTGTGATCGTTAGGGTTAACACGACCTAGGCCAATGAACTGCTCCCACGAGATTTTTAGTTTCTCTGGCATCGATCCAAAGTACTGGCGCATCATATCCTCAGAGAATGCATCGTGACCAGCAGGAACTGGTGTGTGCGTAGTATAAAGCGAGCTGCTACGTACAACCTCTAGTGCCTCTGCAAATGTAAGACCTTGTTGGTTGATGATAGTCTCTGTACGACGAATGCCCATGAATGCAGCGTGTCCCTCGTTACAGTGATAAACGTCAGACTCAACACCTAGTACCTCTAGTGCCTTAACACCACCGATACCAAGTACAATCTCTTGCTTTAGACGGTTTTCCCAGTCACCTCCATATAGGTGGTGAGTGATGTAACGATCTTCTGCTAGGTTCTCGTCAAAGTCTGTGTCAAGCAAATAAAGCTCTGTACGACCTACATCGCAACGCCAAATTCTAGCTTGTACCTCACGACCTGGCATGTTGATTGTAACTAGTTTCCAGTTACCATCCTCGTCTCTCACCGGAGAGATAGGTAGCTTATAAAAGTTTTGTGCATCGTAACCTGCCTCCTGCTCACCAGCAGACGAGATACGTTGTGCAAAATATCCATATCTGTATAGTAGACCAATTGCTACCATTGGAATGTTTTGGTCACTAGCCTCTTTTAGGTAGTCACCAGCTAGGATACCTAGACCACCCGAATATATCTTAAGAGAGTTGTGTAGGCCATACTCCATACTAAAGTATGCTACCTTTGGTGCTTGAGCGTGTTGCTTGTCGCCCATGTACTGCTGGAATGCGCCATACACATCATCCATTAGAGCTAGGAAACTATGATCGTTTAGTAGTTCCTCGATTCTCTCGCTAGATAGTTGATCTAGTAGTGTGATTGGGTTACGACCACAATCTACCCACATTCTTTCGTCTATTCTCTCGAATAGTTCTCTAGCACCAAGTGTCCACGACCACCATAGGTTCTTGCTTAGCTCCTCTAATGGGTGTAGTCTCTCTGGAAGCGTTCTTTCAATCATAATGCGTCTCCACGTAGGAGTGCTGTTGAATTGCTGTTGTCTCACAAATTTAATCTTTTGTTGGTTAGATTTAACATTATTTATATTATCAGAATCTCTCTTTAGGTTAGACTGTAGGATTTGATTCTGTTTAATTGCCATATCATATGCGCTGTAATAGTGCTCGATAAGGTTCGACCAAAGCGCTACCGATGCTAGATCTTTGGCTGCATCTCTTTGCTTTTGGTGCTGTATTTGTGTGCAGTTTGCAAAATACTTAATCTCTTTTGCAATCTCGCTTGTTACACTAGCATAGTTATAGTCGTCACGCTCAATTACATCTACACCCTTGCTACCCGGTACTAGGTCATTTATCCATCGACCAAAGCCCGCAAGCGAAGTTGTAATTGTAGGTACGCTAAACGCTATACTCTCAAGAGGTGTGTAGCCCCACGGTTCATAGTACGAAGCAAAGGCAGTAACATCTAGTCCTGTCAATATTTGGTAGTAGCTACGATTGAATATACCATCGTTGCCATTCAAATATGCAGGCACAAATATAATGTTTACTCTCGATGAGCTATTGTTATATAGCCCAACCTCTTGTAGCTTGTTGAGTACTTGATCACCAAACTTATCGCCCATGTAGTGAGTTACGTTGTCGACATCATACTCTCTAACATACTCGCCATTTTCGATATAGTTTTGTAGGTCACGCCTTGCGCCACAGTTCCAGCCCGGTACAAGTATAAATGCAAGAACATCTCGCTCCATACTTTGTGAGTCTTTTAGTGATGCTAGTGCGTCAATAAAAGTATCGATGCCTTTGTTGCGATATTCGTAACGCCCACATGTACCAACAATTAGAGGCTCTTTATCGTATTTTTTGCCAAGCAACACTTGTGCTACATTTAGCAGTTGTGCTCGTGATGCTTCACGCTCTTGCTCTAGTTGTTGTGTAGGATATACAATCTTATTCTCAAAACCGTTTGGTGTAACTATGTCGGCACACTTGCCAAGCATATGTTTACACTCCGATGATGTGATTGTGCTCACCGTTGCAAAACAGTCGCAGTTTAGGGCTGCAAACTTTTCGATGGTGTGCTTAGGGGTAACGTTGAAACGCTTTGCTAGCTCGTCTACATCGTGGTTTGCAATATCGTTATATAGCGCAAGCCCATTTCCTGCTATACATCTGCCCATCACAGTTGCGTGGGTAGTGAATAGTGTCGAAATCGCTGGTATGCTTCGTCTTAAAACTAGCACACCACTAGCTGTCATCCACTCGTGAAAGTGTGCAACAACCTTGCTATCTGCCATATCGTGATATTGATAATAACTTTGGATACAGCGTGCCGCTGCATACCCAAACAGGACTGGTTCGATGTAGTCCCACTGTGCCGAAAGCGAATCTACTCCAAAATATGTCCACAATTTTGTGAGTATTTCGTCTTTGTTAGGAAGGTAATCGGAAAAACTCACCAAAATAGCGATTGGTTCTCCCTCTATTTTCCATCTTCCTATTCTTATTTTAAGGCCTTCTGCTTGAACAGCCTTCTTCCACTCTTTGTATAGGCTAGGATCTTCGATGAATTCGGTATCATTCTCCTTGCCAAAATCTGGACCAATAACAAAATAGTTATCTCCAAGCCTCTCTTTTGTGGTGTATGCTTTTGTTGCGATAACGGTGTGAATACCTCCCACTTTATTACATACCTCCCAGCTAACCTCAAATAGGTGAGTAGGCGTATTAACCACTCTCTCTGACATAACTTAAAATATTAAAATATACTCCCTTTTTGTCTTAAATAAAATACAATTGGTGTGAATTTAAAACCAAAATGTACCTTCGCTTGTGCTACATATATTACTATGTAGTTTCACAAATATACATAAAGATATTTAGAATTCCTAAGGATATTTGAGTTTTTTGTTAAGTAAATTATTTTATCTTAGGTTGTTCTGCTTATAAATTGTAATTAACTATGGTGTGTTTTTTAAATAGCAATCATAATATTGTGAAAATCATTTATTTTAATTCAATTTTAGAGCAAAGCGATTACAGCCCTAATTTATATTAAATTTTTGTTACGAGTTTAAAACGTTATTAAAAAGACTAATTTTTTGGAATATTTATGTTTGGTAGCACTCTGTAATCGATCTTTTTGCGGTGTGTATCACATTATTAGCTACAAAGTTTGCTAGGTTATTTAACCGTTTATGGTGTTAGAATGATGTTTTTGTCGTTCCAAATATAGAGTTTTTTTTAAAACTATAATGCCTAAAGCTTCTTTTTAGGTATAAATACATATTGATAATAAGATTTTTAACTGCCTTTTTACTGCAATATATGCAATACATTTGTATTATGATAAATGAAACATAAATATTTTTATGGAAAACTATTTAAACATACTCAAACAAGACTTACGCTTTATAGATGGGCTTAATTCATGTATGAGTTGTGGTATATGCACCGCTGTGTGTCCTGCTGCTCAGTACTACGACTATGACCCTCGTCATATTGCGATGATAGTGCATAATGGTAACGACGACGAAATAGAACAACTACTAAAAAGTGAAACTATTTGGTATTGTGGGCAATGCATGTCGTGTAGGCCACGCTGTCCACGCAAAAATACTGCTGGCTATATAATTCAAGCCTTAAGAGCACTATCCCAAAAGCTAGGGTTTTTTACTGCATCACAAAAAGGTCGTCAGCAACTTGCTATAAAACGCACTATTGGCGAAAATATCCTTAAACTAGGTTATTGCATTATCCCCCAGTCTATTGTGCCCGATAATCACCTAGAGCAAGGGTTGGTTTGGCGCTGGATATATAACAATCATAACGATTTTTTCCCACGTTTCACCGCCAACTATCGCAAACAAGGAGCCGGAGCTCTTCGCATGATAGACCCCAAAACCATGGGCGAAATCGAGCGAATATTCGAGTTAACGGGTGCAATTGAATTTTATGATAATATCGAAAAGCATAGCGATGTCAAGGCAAAAGAGCTTGGCTACGAGGGTGCAAACGATGAGTATATGAATTATATTTATAAGGGATAGATATGAACTGGAGAGATTACCAAAAAGATATAGCAGACGACCACTATTACTATGCACGCAGCTGCATACGTCAAAATTTTTTCCCTGCATCCGAGGCACTTTTCCTAGATTTAGTAGGTAACAAACTACAAAAAGATATTTATGATGATCCGCTACACACCTCGTGTTCTGGTATTGCCTATCATAGCGACATAGTACCTATGGAGACCACCATGACTATGGTTGCTCGTCAGTTTGCCATGATGACCGAGGCGGGTTATGAAAACATGGCTGTTTCGTGCATAACTTCGTTTGGTCTATACTGCGAAGTGGTAGAGGCATGGCACCATTTCCCCGATAAAGAGGCCGAGATACGTGAGCTATTATTGCAGGCAACAGGCCGAACATTTAACATTCCCAAAAACATTGTACACACATCGGATATAATATTCAAGTTTAGAGAACAAATCGAAAACTTATCTGATTTTAGGCTTATAAACAAAAAAACAGGCGAGCCACTACGAGTAGTCGAGCACATAGGTTGCCACTATGCTAAGGTGTTTCCTACCAAAGGAATTGGTGGTGCCGAGTTTCCATATGTCTTGGCAGGCATGATAGAGCAGTGGGGAGGTAAGGTGGTCGATTATCCCGAACGAAGGCATTGTTGTGGTTTTGGTTTTCGCAACTACTTGGTTATGGCAAATCGTGGATACTCGGTTGCCAATAGCCGCCGCAAGCTAGAGAGTATGTCGCCATATAAACCCGATTTTATCGTTGCTAACTGTCCGGGGTGTGCTATGTTTCTTGATAGATGGCAATATACAATTGAGCAGATGGATGGCACGACCTATGGCGCCGATACCCGTGGAATTCCTGTGTTAACATACGAAGAGATGGCGGGGCTTGTTTTGGGCTATGACCCTTGGGAGTTAGGCTTACAGATGCATCAGGTCGATGTAGAGCCTTTGTTACAAAAAATGGGCATTGAGTACGATAGTGAAACAAAATATTTAGGTGTTAACGGCAAAGATATTGGCAAGCCAGAGCCATGGAAATGTTAATTTGAGGTATATTTATGAATAGATATGATTTGGTAATAGTAGGTGGTGGAGTAGCAGGTATGCAGGCTGCTATTACTGCTGCTCAAAACGGATTGAGTACAATAATATTTGAAAAAGAGAACCGCCTAGGTGGTAAAGTAGCCCACAAGAACACACTATTTCCCACATTCACGCCAGCAAGCGAGCTACTATCCCAGTTGTTGGCAGGCATAGAGGCTTGTGGTAAAGAAAAAATAAGTATCGCCCTATCCTCTACGGTTATAAAAATTGAAAATTCAATCGTTGAGGTTCAAACGTGTAGTGGCGATGGCAGTACACACATCCAAAGTGTGAGTGCTGGAGCCATTCTTTTGGCAAATGGTTATACGCTTTTTGATGCTACCATTAAACAAGAGTATGGTTATGGAGTATATGATAATGTAATTTCGTCGCATGAGCTCGAACAAATGATGCTAGAGGGCAAGGTTTTGTGTTCGGATGGCAAGCAGCCATCAACGATAGCATTTATTCACTGTGTGGGTTCGCGTGATAGTATGGTGGGGAACGAACACTGCTCCAGAGTATGTTGCGTGACGGGAGTTAAGCAGGCCATTGAGCTCACCGAAGCAATAGATGGTGCTCGTATATTTAATTTCTATATGGATATACGCATGTTTGGTACTGGTTACGAAGAGATGTATAAAGCTGCACAAGAGCAAAATCAAGTGCGATTCATTAGAGGGCGAGTGAGCGAGCTTTCACAAACCATTGATGGCAGGTTACGATTAAAAGCCGAAGATACTCTTATTGCACGACCACTAGCTATTACCGTTGATATGGTTGTACTGTTGGTGGGAATGTGTAGCACCAAAGATAATGCTCGTTTTGCTTTGCAGGCAGGTCTGTCGCTACGAGAGAATGGGTATTATAAATCGTTGGATTCTTTCATTAAAAACACTAGCTCCCAAGTCGATAATATTTTTTATGCAGGTTGTGCCGAAGCTCCCAAGAACATATCCGAGAGCATGAACCAAGCGACTCAGGCAGTCATGCATATTACAGAATATCTAAAACGATAGATTTATGATAAATTTTGGATTTACTAGTTCCGAATCTAGGGTGATTGATTTAGATAAGGGCGATTATAGGCAATCTGTAAAACTATTTGCCGAGGATGAAATGTTGCGTGCATGTATTGGTTGTGGTGGGTGCAGTGGTGCTTGCAGTGCTGCCGAGCATACTCCATTTAATTTTCGCAAACTGCACACACTCATTCGCCGTGGTCAATATGCAGGAGCTAAAGAAGAGGCACAAAAGTGTATGCTATGTGGACGCTGCCAAATGATATGCCCTCGAGGCATTAATACACGCAAGATTATTCAAGGAATTAAAAAGCTATTTTAACTAAAATATCGAATTATGTATTCACACTTTGTTATACCTTTTGTCTTTGGGGTCGGCTTTTTATTTGTAGTAATAATATATAAATATGTGTCTTGGTTTTTGGCTATGCCTAGCGATAACCAAAAAAAGGCTCTACGCTCTATATTTACTCTGAGGTCAATATCTGCAATATGGGAGGTGGTGAAAGAGTCGTTACTACACGTTTCGATATTTCGTCATAATGTATTGCTGGGTTACATGCACGCTTCGTTGGCGTTTGGTTGGTTTTTGCTCATTGTCGTAGGAAGTGTTGAGGTTGCTATGGTTTTGGGGCAAGGCACACCTTTGTATGTGCATATTTTCTTCAAATACTTTCACCCCACATCTACTACTTCGACACAGCAACTCTTTGCGAATATAATGGATGGATTGTTGCTGCTGGTGCTAATAGGCGTATTAATGGCTCTAGCCAAGAGATACTATGGCCGATATATGGGGATGCGCAAGCGTAGCCAACATTCGATAGGTGATCGATTTGCTCTTGGTGCGCTATGGTTGATATTTCCTTTGCGATTACTAGCCGAGAGTATCACTAGTGGCTTGCATGACTCAGGAGGTTTCATGACCGGTTTTTTGGGTAAGCAGTTAACAGTGCTGCCTTTTCTGTCTCAGCTCGAATTACCTGCATGGTGGGCATATTCGGTGGTGTTAGCAGTGTTTTTTGTGGCAATGCCATTTTCTCGCTATATGCACATATTTACCGAAGTGCCACATATATTTCTTCGTAAATGGGGGATAAAACCTTCGCACGTGGCATGTAAGTCCGACAATTTTCAGGTGCATGCTTGCTCTCGATGTGGTATGTGTATCGACACTTGTCAAATGCAAAAGGTCATTGGCAATAATAATGTGCAAGCGGTCTATTTTTTGAGATCACATCGTGCAGGTGTCACAAATCCCGAAGCTATCGACAACTGTTTGATGTGTGGTCGCTGCCAAACCAAATGTCCAGTAAATGTAGATATTGATACGTTGCGTCTATCTTCGAGGTATAGTTTGCGGGACGAAAAAAACTCGGCAGATACACGATATTCATATCTAAAAGCCAGTACTCCGCAGGCTAAAGTTTCGGCAAAGGTAGGTTACTTTGCAGGATGTATGACAAAGCTTTCGCCTGCCACACTCAAGGCGGTAGAAAAAATATTTAAACAAGCAGAGCAAGAGGTGTGGTATGCCGACAAAGAGAGTGGTGTGTGCTGTGGCCGACCGCTAAAATTATCGGGCGAAATAGATGCTGCTAACCGTATGGTCGAGTTTAATCGTAATCTATTTGCTCAATCGGGTATATCTATGCTTGTGACCTCATGTCCAATATGCCTTCGTACTTTTATTGAGGATTATCACTTGCCTCAAATTGGGATAGAGGTGCTGCACCACTCTCAGTATATTGCACGCTTGATTGAGCAAGGTAAGCTAGCAGGGAGCATAATGAAGGATGATGTTGTTTCATATCACGACCCCTGTGAAATGGGGCGTGGTCTAAATATTTATGATGAACCACGAAATGTTATATCGTCATTTGCTGTGCTCAAAGAGATGAAGTTTTCTCGTGAACAAGCAATGTGTTGTGGTCGTTCGCTCGCAAACACTCAGCTGTTGCATGATCAAAAAGAGTTATTGAGTGCCGATGTTCTCGATGGAGTAGAGTGCGACACGCTAGTGACTTCGTGTCCACAATGTAAAAGTGCCTTTATTGCAAACAAAAAGGGAATTCGAGTTTATGATATAGCCGAATTTGTAGCTGCGAAAATATCTTAACTATTTGTTCTTTAGTTCCATTTTTTTTGTAGCTTTGTCTAAAGATTATATTTGTTTAACTATAATTTGTGTGCGTTATGATAAAAGGGAATGGAGTTGTTTTGAGGGCTTTGGAGCCCCAAGATTTGGATTTATTATATGTTTGGGAAAACGACCCTGCTACATGGCGAGTGAGTGGTATTGTTGCTCCTTTTAGTCATTATACTTTGATGCGATATATCGAATCTGCTCACCAAGATATATTTACCGTTGGGCAGTTGCGCATGATGATTGAGAGTAACGAGAGTGGCGATGCAATTGGCACAGTTGAGCTTTTTGAGCTCGATGCAGTGAATCGACGTGTTGGTATTGGGGTAATGTTATATAGCGAGAATGATCGTGGGCGTGGTTACGCCAAAGAGGCTGTACAGCTAATTCTTAATCATGCAGATAAATCGCTAGGTATGCACCAAGTGTGGTGTAACATCACAAGTGATAATGTGGCGTCTATTGGGCTTTTTGAGTCGTTAGGGTTTGTTTTGGTGGGCGTTAAGCGTGAATGGTTGTTTGTTGATGGGAAATGGTGTGATGAGCTGCTTTATCAGAAATTATTTTAGTTTTTGTAAATAGTGAAGGTTATCGGTAGTACACTTTACTAC
>CAYJIL010000033.1:0-9037 GCA_964370235.1 uncultured Rikenellaceae bacterium
TCAATACACCTTAATATAAAGTAAAGGGAGCAACTAAATAGTCGCTCCCTTTTGTGTATAATCAACAAAGTAGGGTTTCGTTATTGTGCAATGAGAGAATTAGCACACACAAAACACAACTAGTTAATTACACTGGTTTTGCACCTTCTATGAAAAAATTATAAACCGTCAAAATATACAATAGCTCTTACAACTCTATTGTTTTGGTGTTATAGAGAGATTCAAACGAGTATCGTTTATCACAAATCTCAAACCAATACACCTATAATAAAACACAAGCACAGCCCCCTACCTATTTACGCACAAATACTATCATACTACAACATAAAAACGAGCATATTACAACAAAAACAAGTAACTTATACCTTATTAATAATAGTTAGCTATAATTTAGCAACCTAATACATAACTATGAAAACAATACAAATATTGCACAGCCACTCAAATTATCCACAAATTGACAAAAAAATTACACATAATAAAATAGAGCTGCCCCACAAAACGGAGACAGCTCTACTATATTATATATAACAACCAAGCGCTATGCTAGTGCTTGCTCTAGGTCTGCAATTATATCAGCAATATCCTCGATACCTATCGAAAGGCGAATTAGCTCGGGACGCACACCAGACTCTACAAGCTGCTCATCGCTCAGCTGCCTATGTGTTGTACTCGCTGGATGAATTGCCGAACTACGAGCATCTGCCACGTGAGTTACGATAGCAACCATCTTTAGCTTATCGACAACCTCGAGCGAACGCTCACGACCACCCTTCATACCAAATGCAACAACACCCGATGCACCGTTAGCCAAATACTTTTGCCCAAGGTCATAAAACTTATCGCCCTCAAGCCCCGGATAGCTTACCCACTCAACAGAAGGGTGTGCCGCTAGGAACTCAGCAACCTTTTGCCCATTCTCGCTATGACGAGGCATACGCAAATGCAAAGTCTCCAAACCAAGATTTAGCAAGAAGCTACTGTGTGGAGATTGGCACGAACCAAAATCTCTCATCAACTGCACAGTTGCCTTTACGATGTATGCACCCTTACCAAAAGTTTCGCAATAGTTCACTCCATGGTAAGATGGATCGGGCTGTGTTAGACCCGCAAATTTATCGCCATAAGCTGCCCAGTCAAAATTACCACTATCGACAATTGCACCACCTAGGTTTGTGGCATGGCCATCCATATATTTAGAAGTAGAGTGTACCACGATGTCGGCTCCCCACTCAAATGGCCTACAATTAATGGGTGTCGAAAGAGTGTTATCAATAATCAAAGGCACGCCATTACTATGTGCAACAGCAGCAAACTTTTCGATGTCTAGTACCGAAACTCCCGGATTAGAGATTACCTCGCCATATAGCAGCTTGGTACGAGGAGTAAATGCTGCCTGAATTTGCTCTGGCGTAGCATCTACATCGACAAAAGTTGCCGTTACGCCATACTTTGGCAAAGTTGTGCTCAAAAGATTATACACTCCGCCATAGATTGCCGAACTAGAGACAATGTGATCGCCCGCCTGACAAAGGTTTAGCAGTGCAAACAGAGCAGCCGAGTGTCCCGACGATGTAAGCATTGCCGCTACCCCACCCTCTAGCGATGCAATCTTTGCAGCTACGTTGTCGTTGGTTGGGTTCGATAGTCTCGAATAAAAATAGCCACTTGCCTCTAGGTTAAAAAGTTTTGCAAGGTCGTCGCAACTATCATACTTAAAAGTTGTACTTTGATATATTGGCAGAATTCGGGGCTCGCCTTTTTTGGGAGACCACCCTCCTTGTACGCAAATTGTGCCTAAGCCTTTGTTTTCCATTTTGTTATTAGTGTTTAGTGTATAAAAAAATAGTGGGAACTAAAAAAATTAGCCCCCACTAAACTTAGTTGTATGAGTTCTAAATTATGATTTATCTTTTGACGATAGCATACCACAAGCCGCAAAAATATCCTCGCCACGAGAGGAGCGAATAGTGGTAGTAATACCAGCCGACGATAGCGCATCACGAAACTCGGTCATGCGAGCCATAGATGATGGGCGAAGATCTGAATCTGGAATTTGGTGAAAGCGAATAAGGTTCATGCGGCAAGGTAACCCTTTTAGCAATTTCTTTATGCCTTCGACATGTCGTGGGGTATCGTTCAACCCTGCAAACATGGTGTACTCAAAGCTCACTCTACGCTGATGTGAGAAATCGTACTGCTTAATAAGCTCTACTGTTTTTTCTATATTATGCTTGCCCTCCGAGGGCATTAGCTTTAGTCGCTCCGATGCGAACGGCGTGTGCATACTCACTGCAAGATGTACTTTGCTCTCTGCCAAGAACTTTGCTAGCGAATCATAAACACCAATCGTAGATAATGTGATGCGAGTTGGACTCCATCCCATTCCCCAGTCGCTAGTTAATATATCGAGACTACGCTTAACTTGATCGTAGTTATCTAGCGGCTCGCCCATACCCATATATACGATGTTGGTTAGGCGGTCACTATCAGGTATACGAAAAATTTGCGCAATTATTTCGCCTGCCGACAAATTATGTGCAAAACCTCCACGAGCTGTCATACAAAAACGACACCCCATGCGGCAGCCTGCCTGCGATGAGACACAAAGCGTTGCACGATCACGATCGGGAATGTATGCCGACTCAATGGTTGCCCCATTAATTGTTGGGAACAAGTATTTTTTTGTTCCATCAACCGATATAAGCTCCTCGATATTGTCGTAACCACCAATAATGTAACGCTCTTTTAACAATTGACGTGCCGAAAGAGATAGATTAGTCATATCATCAATTAGACGTACCTTGTGCTTATATAGCCACATAGCAATTTGAGAAGCTGCAAACGGCTTTAAACCAACCTCTTTAGCTATCTCTTTTAGCTCTGGCACACTTTTGCCCAATAACCACTCTTTATTTTCTATTGCTCTTTCCATACATATCAATTATATTTGCAAAGATATATTTTATTGCCTAATTGGCAACAATTATTGACTTTTTACTAATATTTTTGTCAAAAATAGCCCCTTGAACTTTTTTGTTTGAAATATTTTTACCACTTTTGTAGAACGAAATGAGGAAACTATAGCCAAATTGTGTTTATATGCTATTGGTAAAAGGTTATAGGTTAACCGCTTAGATTATTAGTTTTGCTTGTTTACAGCAAAATATAGAGTGAAAAAGATTATAAACGTTTAAAATATTTAATAATGGAATTGAAAAAATCACCAAAAGCCGATCTTCAAGGCATGAAGGGGATATTCACCCTTATCGGTCTTGCAATATCTCTTGCCTCTGTAATCGGTATTTTTAGCTGGAGTAAGCAAGAAGTTGTATTCGAAGACATGGGCGTCGTAGAAGAGGACATCGTAATGGAGGAGGCAATCGTAACTCACCAAGAAGAGCCAAAACAAGCACCGCCAAAACAAGCACCTGCTATCTCTGACGTAATTAAAGTAATCGACAACAAAATTAAAGTTGACACTGACGCGAGTATCTTTGATGCAGACTTTGACGAGGATGCAGTAATCGAAATCGAAACATTCGAAGAGGAAGAAGAAGTCGATCTAGTAGAAGAGGAGACTCCAATCATCAAGGCTGAGGTGATGCCTAAGTTCCAAGGTGGTGACTACAACTCTACATTCCGTAAGTGGCTAGGTGGAGAGATCAAGTACCCAACTGTTGCATCTGAGAACAACATTACAGGTCGTGTAATTGTTCAAGGTGTCGTTGAGAAGGACGGTTCTCTTACAAACCTAAAAGTACTTGCAAACCCTGACCAGTCTCTAACAGACGAGGCACTTCGTGCTATCAAGCTTTCTCCAAAATGGGAGCCAGGTATGCAGCGTGGTAAGGCAGTACGTGTAGTTGTAATCATCCCAGTGATGTTTAACCTATAGTCTAAGCCGAAACTTAGTAACATAGATAAAAGACCCTCTGCGATAAGCCGAGGGTCTTTTGTCAATTTTATCGCCCGATGTTGGGCGTACAAAAACAGATTAAGATGGAGAAGGGAAAACTTTCTGAAGATAAGTTCGAAAAAGTAGTTCTGGTTGGTATTATACGTGACCGTGAAAGCATAGAGCTAGTAGACGAACACCTTGACGAGCTAGAGTTTCTTGCACAAACAGCAGGAGCAACGGCTGTTAAGCGATTTACACAGAGGCTATCTCAGCCAAACAAGCGCACGTTTGTTGGCGAAGGTAAACTTGCCGAAATAGGCGCATACATGAAAGAGAACGAGATAGATGCCGTTGTCTTTGATGATGAGCTATCGCCCTCACAAATGCGAAATATCGAGCGTGAGATAGGTGCAAAGTGTCTTGACCGCACATTCATGATTCTTGACATATTTGCACAGCGTGCCACTTCGGCATATGCACAAACACAGGTTGAGCTAGCACAATACCAGTATCTTCTACCACGACTAGCGGGTATGTGGACTCACCTTGAGCGACAGCGAGGTGGTATTGGTATGCGTGGCCCGGGTGAAAGAGAGATTGAAACCGATAGACGTATCATTCGAGACAAAATATCTAGGCTAAAAGATCAGCTAAAAAAGATTGACCGACAAATGGCATCGCAAAGGGGTGGCCGTGGACAGATGGTTCGTGTGGCACTTGTGGGATATACCAACGTGGGTAAGTCTACGCTTATGAACCTTATGGCCAAGAGCGAGGTTTTTGCCGAGAACAAATTGTTTGCAACTCTAGATACAACGGTGCGCAAAGTGGTGTTAGAGAACGTGCCATTCTTGTTAACAGACACTGTTGGATTTATTCGCAAGCTGCCACATCAGCTTGTTGAGTCGTTTAAGAGTACGCTCGACGAGGTGAGAGAGGCCGATTTGCTAATTCACGTTATTGACGTTTCGCACCGAGACTACGAGCAACAAATTGAGGTAGTTACCAAAACACTCGAAGATATTGGAGCAGGCGACAAACCAGTGTACTACTTGTTTAACAAGATAGATGCCTTTACCTACGTTAAAAAGGACGAGGACGATTTAACACCTCCTACTCGTGAGAATGTTTCGCTAGAGGAGACAATGGACTATTGGAACCAAAAAGATGGTATTCACTCAATATTTATCTCGGCTCGTGAGCGTGAGAATATAGAGCAACTGCGCAAGCAGCTATACTCTATGGTGAGAGAGTTGCATGCAGGTCGTTTCCCATTCAATAATTTCTTATACTAAGGCATGGGCAGATACGAGGATAACAAACAAAGGCTGCTAGATATTCGCTACCTAAAAATGGCAAGAATATGGGCCGAAAATTCATACTGCGTACGCAGGCAAGTGGGAGCACTTATTGTAAAAGACAAGATGATAATATCGGACGGTTACAACGGGACACCACAGGGTTTTGAGAACGTGTGCGAAGACGAGGCGGGCAAAACAAAGCCCTATGTGCTACACGCCGAAGCGAATGCCATTACAAAAGTGGCAAAGTCGAGCAACTCTAGCGAAGGTGCAACACTATATGTTACAGCATCGCCATGCATCGAGTGTGCAAAGCTAATTATACAGAGCGGAATAAAGCGTGTTGTATATTGCGACGACTACCACTCTAGCGATGGCCTCGAGCTACTAGCAAGGGCTGGTATCGAAACTGCGAAATGCAGCAGCGAAGATATATTATAGGAGCGAAAGCACCTATATATTGCACTATTGGATAAAATAGTATATCTTTGCCACATAGTCCACCACCGTTTTGGTGGGGTTCAAATAAAAGTTACGAAGATGATAAGCAGAAGATTATTAAGAATTAAGGTTATTAAATCTCTATATTGCCACTACACCACAGAGGGCAGTTCGCTTGCGCTGGCGCAAAAGAACACACTATTTAGTATTGGCAAAAGCTATGACCTGTACCACCTACTGCTATCGCTTGTAGTAGATGTACAAAAGCACGCTGCCGAGGTAATAGATGCTAGACGCACAAAATTGCGCCCTACCGAGGAAGATCTCAACCCAAACACAAAGTTTGTAGAGAATCGCTTGATAGCAATGATTGACGATTGTGAGCCTCTTAATACATATCTTGAAAAAAGCTCGCTTACGTGGGTTCAATACCCTCTGCTAATCAAGCAGCTATATAATAATATGGTTAGCAAGCCATACTACACCGAGTATATGAACTCGGGCAAAAACTCGTTTGCCGAAGACAAAGAGCTAGTTCTTAACTTCTTGAAGAACGAAATCGAAGACTTTGACTACATGTATGATGTACTAGAGGAGATTTCGATTTTTTGGATGGACGAAATTGAGTTTATTGCAAGCCAGGTAATTCGCACGCTATCGTTTGTGAAAGCAACAGACGAAAGCATTGTAATTCCGCCTCTATACAAAGATATGGATGACCAATACTTTGTTAAGGACCTTGTAGCAAAAACACTGCTTAAGCGTGAAGAGTCGCTTGAGTATATGTCTAAGTATACACAAAACTGGGATGTTGAGCGTATTGCATTCATGGACAGGTTAATTATTATGGCTGCCATGACAGAGCTTACAGAATTTAGCGATATTCCGGTTAAAGTAACAATGGACGAATATATTGAGATTGCGAAATATTACAGTACTCCTAACAGTCGTAGCTTTGTAAACGGAATGTTAGATAAGATTGTAGCAAACCTAAATGCAGATGGCAAAATTAACAAGAGCGGTAGGGGTCTTATTTAGTCTATTGCTTGTTGTATCGTGTGCGGGGTCGGCATCTAACAAGGCGGACAAAAGCAAAGAGACAGCACAACTTACCAAGACAGAGAAAGCCAACACCTATCGTATAGGTAGACACACCGAAGATCATATTGGGAAAATAGATCTAGGCACCCTAAGCGAGGGTGAGCGTGTAGAGAGTAGCTTTACGATTGTTAACGAAATGGAAATTCCGTTAGTTATCCAAAATCTTAAAGGCTCGTGTGGCTGTATAACTCCCGAGTACTCTCGCAAGCCAATAGCCGTTGGGGATAGTCAAACAATTACGTTTTACTATGACTCAAAGGGCAAGAAAGGCAAGCAAATAAACATTATTACGATTGACACAAATTTCTCTAATTATTTAGTTGAAGTAAATATAAACGTAAAAAACAATTAAAATAGAAACTATGTTCACACTTACTACACTGCCACTTCAGGCAGCTGCACCAGCTGGAGGTGGTATGTCAACTATCATCATGATGGTACTTATCTTTGGTGTTATGTACTTTTTCATGATTCGCCCACAGCAGAAGCGTCAAAAGGAGCTTGTAAAGTTTCGTAATGCACTAGAGAAAGGCACAAAAGTTATTACTTCGGGTGGTATCTATGGTACTATCAAAGAGGTAAAAGAGGATCATATCGTTCTTGATATTGACAACGGCGTATCTATTCGTGTTGACAAGAGTGTAATTATGAGAGATCCATCAGACATTATTGGTGGCGCAAAGTAATCTCGACTAAAATGTCGAAGATATTATTAGTGGGGGTAGGCTTGAAATATATTTTGAGCATACTCCCATTTTGTTTTACTACCATAACCCTACAAAGATGAAGAGTAGGATATACGAATATTTAAAGCGAGGGTTAAACCCCAGCTTCCTTATATTTTTGTTTGTTTCGCTTGTTATTTGGTCGCTTAATAGGCTGAGTAATGATTTTCAGGGTGCAACACAACTACCCATAACCATTGGCGAGCGCAAAGATTCGCTCTTTTTTGACACCGACAAAGAGTATGCTATTAACTGCATTACCCGTGTTAATGGTTACCAAAGGTTAATTAACCAAATTACGGGCTACAAACCACTGAGAGTAGATGCAGCAGAGCTTACTATAACGGCAGATACTGTGCAGAGTGGTTACTATTTCGTTGATATTGCATCGCTAGAGAAGGCTGTCTCGCTAAAGCTAAAAGACGAAACGTTAATTAGTATTAGCGACAATATTCTAAAGATAAAAGGCGAAAGTTATAGCGAAAAACGTGTGCCCATTAGAGCCGATATTTCGCTAGAGCTAGATGGTAAGTATATGTTATTGGGTCAGCCACATTTAGTTCCTTCGCAGGTGACTATATATGGTAGCTCCTCGCACATAGACACTATAACATCGGTTGTTACCGAACCCATTGTTATTGATAATCCACACAGCTCTATTTCGGCAAAGGTTAATCTAAAGAGCAACGATTTATATCACCTTGGAGTTAGCAGGGTAGCATATGATATAGACCTCGAACAATTTGTTCAGCAGCAGTTTCAGGCAAAGCTATCGTTGCTTAACGGCACCAATTTTATTTCGTCTTCATCATACACAGTAATTCCGTCGACTGTGAACATAAAGTGTAATATAGCACGTAGTTATCACAATGATTTCACACCCGAAGATATTATTTTGTATGCCAATATCACACCATCGGATACAAAACAGCCACAAGCAGGTACAGCAGGTAACGACATATACAGAGTCGAGCTATATACCGAAATAGAGGGGGTAGAAGTTGTGGATATTGAGCCCAAATATGTAACTATTCTAAAACGAGAATTATGATAAAAGTTGCGATAACTGGCGGCATTGGCAGTGGAAAAAGCACCGTGTGCAATCTAGTTGAGATGATGGGTCACAAGGTTTACTATGCCGATAGCAGAGGTGCTGTTGTGGTTGATAGCGACCCAGATATACAAAGAGAGATTTGTGAGCTATTGGGCAGCGAGGCATACCTAGGAGGTAGACTAAACCGAGGGTTCGTAGCATCAAAGATATTTACTTCACCCGATCTTCTGTCGAATATTAACCAAATTACCCACCCACGTATTATAGCCGATTTTATTGATTGGTGCGACAAGCAGGAGCAAGCAGGCGAGCGGGTTGTGTTTTTGGAGTGTGCAATATTATTTGAGAGTGGCATGTACAATTTGGTAGATAGGATTGTAGCAATATGTGCACCCAAAGAGGTGAGGATAGCTCGTTGTGTAGAGCGAGATGGCATATCTGCCGAGCAGGTAGAACAGCGCATCAATAACCAAATAAACGACAAAGAGCGCAGTAGCCGTAGCCACTACACTCT
>CAYJIL010000033.1:9137-23169 GCA_964370235.1 uncultured Rikenellaceae bacterium
ACATTAGAACCAAAACCTAGCCACTGCCTCGATGCGGTGGTTTTTTGTTGGATCATAAGTCTCGGTTGGCTCATAGTAGGCATCAAACTCTTTGCCCCACTCTGCCATGGTTAAACCATACTCGATTCCTAGCATAAACTTAGCTGCTGGGTAATATGCAATGCGAGGAGCAATGCGAGCAATGTAGTTTACATCACAAAATTGATAGTAACCAACAGCATCGCTACTACCTAGCTCTAGCGGTTTGCTACTACCTAGGTTGGCTTGGTGTGCAGCAAATAGACCTAGTTCCCATTTGCTATCGCCAATGCGATATTGATAGTCAAAGAATGACGATATAGAGCGAATATTTGAGTAGTCATAGTCGCCAGCAGGATCTTCGCCCTGCAACATTCCATAGCCACCAATTTGGTAGAACATGCTAAGGTTGCCGCCATACATAGAGTTTAGTCTAAAGGTATGGCCACGGTGTGTTGCTTTAAAGAATGCTGTTACCATTGTTGAATTAACAGAACCCTCGACAGCATAGCCTTGTGTTGTGTGTGTGCGAGGTTTTAGGAATTTTGTCCCCACCATAACTCCACCAAAAACTTTATCGCTCTTGCCTAGCTTTATGCGAGCCTGCATATCGGGTAGCGAAGATTGCGCCTGTGCATTCGATGGCCCAGTGCCTTTAATTGCAAGGTGAAACTGTGCGGCAGCATCTAGCGTAATGTTCTCGTTTACTTTATATGTATATTGAATCATTGGGTTACGGTTAATTGCCAAGAACGGAAATTCACCCATAGAAACTGTGTTTGGTACCATTTCGGGAACTAGCGACATATTCCAGTACTGCCCCATTAGTAGCGACGACTTTGCCCAGTCTACTTTTACATAGGCATGACGAATTCTCATGTGCTGCAATAATGCATCGCTTGCACCCAGAAAATCGGTCTCAACATAGGCAGATAGCTTTGCCTTATCGCTTAACTTAACGTTACCAACCGAGAACGACAATCTCGAAGATAGTATATTGGCACGCAGACGGTTGTTTTTGTTCATATCAACCCCAACACTGTTAATATCTGGAGCCTTTGGAAAGAAGTATAGCACACCCTCACGATACTCTACCGAATTGTATGAGTCGTGATAGAAGTGTGCGTCTATCATACCACCAAATTTATAGTATGGCTTATCCTCTTGTGAAGAGGCATTTAGCTGAAAAAGTGTAAAGATTGCAAAAAGCGAAAGTAGTAATTTTCTCATGAAGGATATATTAGTTATTATTACGAGCGCCAAAATTATAAAAAAACAGACAAATAACAATCACTAATAATCAATCTTTTACGATAATAATATCTTTATTGCCAACAAGAAAAGCAGCGTTGCACCAGCATAAGGGGCAAATATCCCAATTCTTTTCTTTAGACCTGCGCCAATCATAAGACCTACGGCCGTCATAAAGTATGCTGCAGCACCAAAAATAAAGCTAACTGCAATTATTGAGTACGCAAAAGGAATATCACCAAAATAAGTATTGGTAAAACCTAGAGAAAAGCCAACCGCAAGAGAATCAATACTTAGTGCAAAGCACATGGCAAGGATTGTTGGAATAGCGAGTTTATTGCACTCGTTCTCGTGGGTTTGCGATTTACGCCTACTACTCATATAGCTATCGATTAACATCTTGCAACCAATAACAATAAATATTGCTGCCGATATTTTATCACCCAAACCGCTATCAATGCTAGGTAGCAGACCAACTATACCCCAACCAATGAGGGGCATGAAGATATGGAAGATTCCGTTAAAACGAATAAATAGCTTGCGAGACTGACCATCAAGCTTATCATTACACAAAGATAATGATGTTGCTGATACAAAACTATCGACACCCAAAGCGAGTGCAAGTAGCGTGGTTTCTAGAATAGTCATATAGTATGTATTTATTAACGCACAAAGATAAAAATAAACATTAGTTATTGCAACTAAAATATAATATTACATTCACAAAATCACACTGTTATTACAAAAATAATACATTCGTATTACAAACATATTACAGCGCACGGTTATTGCATAGAATAGGGGTAAAGTAATTATGCTTGTTTTAACTCTACCCCCATCTAGTTTGGGTTAATTTTATATTCGTTATTGTATGGTTGCTTCTAAAATGCGAAGGTCTTTAATTTTTAACAAGTATTCGCCCAAGTCACCATTTATTTGGTTAACACGGGTATTTAGCTGACTAACTTGCAACTTTAGTTTATAGAAATTGAGCCTAGGAGTTGTATTTGCCATAGCTTGTGCCGATACTTTTGTGGCAAAGAGTAGCAAAAACAAAAAAAGAGGTGTAAAGTAATGTTGCATCGTATCTTGTAAAATTTGAAATAAAACAATTTCAGATTTTACAAAAGACTAAATGGCATAATTATATAATTGTGATATAAAAACAAAGCCAATGCTTACAATTCTTACGCCCCCATTACCCGTAGGATGCAAAATCTGAATAGCACTGGCAGGTCTTCTGACTTATCCTATTTCAACGCCTTCCCAGCCCATAAAAGACCAGTGACATAAAGAATGTTGAAACAATAACCTCATACAAAACGAGGATGGATTCACAGCAGCGGGAACTGTTTGGGGTTTACACCCAATTCCCTTTTAATCCCAATCTCGAAACTATGCGAGATGTGTTGGAACCATTGCGAGGACAAAGATATGGCGAGTTTTTCAATATGCAAATTATTTTCCTACTTTTTTCACCTTAACTAAACAATTACTAATTTGCTATATATCTACCACTAAAAGAGTTATTAGCTACCTAATTTGCACTATTTTTTACATTACAAAAAACATTTTAATGATATTATCGCTATATTTACAACCTAAAGAATATGACTTAACAACACTTCCCAAACACACAAAACATGAAATTAAACACTTTTTTACTATCAACATTATTGTGGCTACCAACCACAATTTTTGCACAAAACAGCATTACAAAAGTTAATGAACTCAACCTTGCAAAGGTTGAGCAAGATTACTGTGCAGCACTAAAAAATCGCTCGATTACGGGCGAAAAAATTATTGTAGCAGGTACTAATTACGACCAAGGTATTGGAGTTATAGCGCACAGCAAAGCAAAGATTAGAGTTGCAGATGCAAAACTTTTTACGGCAAAGGTGGGTGTATGCTCATCGCAAATCGACTATAGCGATTCGGCTCTTGTTAAAATACCACTAACCGACGGCCAAACAACCATATATGACAATTCGCAAGGCGTAAAGCAGTTTGTGGGAGTAGCAGGCACGGGCGGAGATGTCGAAAAAGGCAGCATGGTGTTCAAGGTATTGGGCGATGGCAAAGAGCTATACACTAGCCCAGTTATGCGCTCGGGCGATGAGGCAATTGATGTCGAAGTTGATATAAACGGAGTAAAAACCCTTGAGCTAGTGACTAGCGATGCAGGCGATGGAATAAGCGGTGACCATGGAGCGTGGATTTCGCCCGAGATTCAGTACTACGAAATTACCCCTGCAATGATAGATATAGAGAGTGCCATGCAAGGAGAGCAAATAGATCCAAGAATAGAAGCTCACCTAAAAAGTAAAATGGCACAACTCAAAGAATGCAGCTTACCACTCCCAACACCCGATTATGACTGGCTTATAGACAATAGCAAGGCAAAAGCACAAGTGTATAGCCAAGATCAAAAAGATGTAATTTTGACCAATGGGCTTGTAACTAGAGTATTTAGAGTAACGCCAAACCTAGCCACAATAGATATTATAAACAATATCACTACACAGTCTCTAGTGAGAGCTGTTAGCAGCGAGGGCGAAGTAGTAATCAACGGCAAAAGCTATGCAGTAGGTGGACTAAACGGACAAAGAGAGTATGGCTATTTGGAGTATGGCTGGGTAGATAGCCTATGGGTAGACGAAGGAGCATTTAGGGTAATTGATTTTGAGGTGGGCGAACTAGAGCCATTCATCGACTGGAACCCAACAAGATGGAGTCTTTCTACTCGTGATAAAATATCGGGCAAGCAAGTCACATTTACACTCGCCGCTCCACAAGAGCTAGAGGGTGTAGAGATAAAAGTGCATTATGGTATTTATGATGGTCTACCTACCATTGTTAAGTGGATGGAAGTTATCAACAATAGCGGTAGTAGTGTTAATATCGACACATTCAAGCTAGAGGAACTTGCTATGGCAGAGCCAGATTCACCTGTCGAAGGTAAGCTTTTAGAGGATTTTAAGCTACCAAATGTTCTTGTACAGAGCGATTGGGGTTTTCGTGGAATGATTGAGCGTGTAAGCGATGCTACAACACACTGGCGAGAGGATGCTCGTTACACTTCGCAGTGTAACTACCCAATGAAGACTCCTTGTTTGCTAGAGGTGTCGCTACCTATGGGGCCCGACGAGCAACTAGCCAATGGCGCAACATTTACATCGTTCCACAACTGGATTACACCTCTCGATGGCGAGGACAGAGAGCGTAGCGGCCTATATCAGCGTAGGTTCTATCGCACAGTAGCACCATGGACTACCGAGAACCCTATATTTATGCACTGTACGAGTTCTGACCCAAAGATTGTGCGTGAAGCAATCGACCAGTGCAAGAACACGGGTTATGAGATGGTGATTTTGAGCTTTGGCAGTGGATTAAATATGGAGGACGAAAGCCCCGAGAACTACAAAAAGTTTAGAGATTTACGAATTTATGCCAACAGCCAAGGTATCGAGCTAGGTGGCTATTCTCTGTTATCGAGCCGATGGATTAGCGACGAGGTAGATGTTATTAACCCCCAAACGGGCAAACGTGGAGGAATGATATTTGGGTCGTCACCGTGTCTATCGAGTGAGTGGGGATATGAGTACTTTAGAAAGATTAAGAAGTTTTATGAACAAACAGGCTTTACACTGTTTGAGAACGATGGATCATACCCCGGTAATGTGTGTGCATCTACCGACCACGCACACCACAAAGGGCTGGACGATTCGCAGTGGCAACAACGCAAACAGATAGACAGCCTATATCGATGGATGTGTAGCAATGGCATATACACCAATGTGCCCGACTTTGGGTATATTATGTCGGGTTCGACAAAGGTGGGTATTGGCTACCGTGAGGTAAACTGGTCGCTACCACGAGAGCGACAACTTGTGCTAGGCAGGCAAATTATATATGATGGACTGTGGGAGCGCAACCCATCGATGTGTTGGAGTTTTGTACCTCTTACCGAATATCACGGTGGAGGCAAAGCGGCAACTCTTGAGCCACTAAAAGATCACCTTAAAGACTATAAAGCACACATGATACAGAACTATGGTTCGGGTGTGCAGGCGTGTTATCGTGGCCACAGACTATATGACAGCCCACAAACACAAGAGGTAGTGAGCGATGTGATAGGCTGGTACAAGAAGTATAGAGATATTCTCAATAGCGATATAA
The DNA here is from genome assembly GCA_964370235.1 of uncultured Rikenellaceae bacterium. Classification (GTDB taxonomy): domain Bacteria; phylum Bacteroidota; class Bacteroidia; order Bacteroidales; family Rikenellaceae; genus CAYJIL01. The sequence continues at coordinate 14,586 of CAYJIL010000033.1, forward strand.
TACACCTACGCCGTGCCGATGGCCGCAACTGGGATGGTATTCTACATGTCAACCCCCAGCTAGATGTCAAGGGATATGCGATGCTGTATAACCCAACCGACAAAGATATTACTCGCACCATTACTCTGCCACTATACTACACAGGGCTTAGCGACAAGGCTAGCGTAAAGATAGGAGATTCGAAAGCAACACAATATAAGCTAGCACGTGATTACACAATAGAGGTAGAGGTAGTAATCGAGAAAGAGAGCTACACTACAATAGAGATTAAATAGTGTAATTTTGTGACAAGATTTAGGAATAATGACTAATTTTATTTTTGTACAATATATTATAATCAAAAAATAGTACTTTTGAAATTGTTAAACAATTAAAATTATCTCTATGAATAATTTTGTATTCCAGAATCCTACTAAACTAATATTTGGTAGAAAGAGTATAGCCAAACTCACAAAAGAGATGGCTAAAGATACAAAGATTCTAATTACCTACGGAGGTGGCAGCATCAAGAAAAACGGTGTTTACGACCAAGTGGTAAGTGCACTTAGCGAGTTTGATACCGTTGAGTTTGGCGGTATTGAGCCAAACCCACAGTATGATACTTTGATGAGAGCAGTAGAGATTGTTCGCTCACAAAAGATCGATTTTATTGTTGCTGTGGGTGGTGGATCGGTAATTGACGGAACAAAGTTTATTGCCGCTGCCGCTAACTACGAGGGCGAGGGCTGGGATATTTTGCTATCATCGGGTGCGGTTATAGCAGATATAGTTCCGGTGCCATTTGCTACGGTGCTAACACTCCCAGCAACTGGATCTGAGATGAACAACGGTGCAGTTATTTCGAGAGCTAGCGACAACACAAAATTTGCATTTAAACATGCACTTAATTACCCTAAATTCTCGATTCTCGATCCACAAGTATGTTATTCGCTACCCACTAAGCAAGTTGCAAACGGGCTGGCCGACACGTTTTGCCACACACTAGAGCAGTATCTAACCTACCCTTGCGATGCCTATGTGCAGGATAGATTTGCCGAAGGTGTGCTATTGTCGATAATTAAGGTTGCACCCAAAATTCTTGCCGAAAGAACAAACTACGATGCGTGTGCAAACTTTATGTACGCTGCAACAATGGGGCTAAACGGCTTTTTGTCGATGGGAGTACCACAAGATTGGGCAACACACATGATTGGGCATGAGCTCACGGCTTTGCATGGTCTCGACCACGGTGTCACACTAGCAATAGTTGGGCCATCGTTAATGACAGTAATGAAACGTGAAAAGGCTGCAAAACTACTTCAGCTTGGCGAGCGAGTTTTTGAGATAACACAAGGAAACCCCGAGGAGCGCATTACGGCAACAATCAATGCCATTAGGAGCTTTTATGAGAGCATAGGCATAAAGACTCGCCTAAGCGATTATGGTATTGGAGAGGAGAATTTTGAGCTAATAGCAGCTCGATTTACCGAACGTGGATGGGAGCTAGGCGAAAACCAATCGATTACGCCACAAATAGTTATTGAAATTTTAAAAGGCGCTCTATAATGTCTACAAGAGTATCAGTTGTAATACTAAATTTTAACGGGGAGGGATATTTAAAAAAATTCCTCCCCTCGGTAATTAATTATAGTCAAGGAGCAGAAATTGTGGTAGCCGACAACTGCTCTAGCGACGGATCACTAGCTCTTTTACAGAGCGAATTTGCATCTGTTCGCACCATAGTAATGGACGAAAACCACGGCTTTGCAGGTGGTTATAATCGTGCATTAGAGATGGTAGATAACGAAATTGTTGTGCTACTAAATTCCGATGTCGAGGTGAGCGAAGGGTGGCTTGCGCCACTTGTTGACTATTTAGACAAACACCCCAATACGGCTGCGGTTATGCCCAAAGTGCTATGCCATCACGACAAAACACTATTTGAGCATGCAGGTGCAGCAGGTGGATACATAGACCTATGGGGCTTTGCATTTTGCCGAGGACGCATTGGCGAAACACTAGAGCGTGACCAAGGGCAATATGACGACTGCCAACAAGTGTTTTGGGCAACGGGAGCTGCAATGGTAATTCGCCGCAAGGCATATTTTGAAGCAGGAGGATTAGACAGCGACTTTTTTGCACACATGGAAGAGATAGATCTCTCGTGGAGGTTACAGTCGCTAGGCTATGAGCTTGCGGTTGTTCCTAGCTCTAAAGTTTGGCACGTTGGCGGTGGTGCACTACCATACAATTCGCCACGCAAGAGTTTTTTAAACTTTCGCAATTCGCTCTATATGCTCTATAAGAATTTGCCAACAGCATACCTATTCCCCATTATTTTTACACGCTTGTGCATTGATGGCATATTGGGGGTGCGCTATCTTATAAGGGGCGAGCAAGAGCACTTTAAGAGCGTTATAAAAGCACACTTTGCATTTTACGAAGCATTTAGCAAACTAGAGGCAAAGCGCAATAAACAACAACAGTCGCTACCAGCAAAGCTATATAGAGGGTCGATACTATATCGATATGTATTTGAATCAAAAACATTTAAAGGTATGAAGATATAATACTATACATACAAAAAAAGAGTAGATTGCTTGATCTACTCTTTTTTTGTATGTATAGTATTAGCTATTAATTAATACCCCAATTTTTGTTTGGCTCGCTACCCATCTCTAGCACAAGTGAACCACCTTTTAGTAGCTCGCTAGCAGGGAACTTAAAGCTAGTTAACTCTTTGCCATTAAGCATTGCACTCTGAACATATTTGTTTGTTCTTGATGCACCTTTAGCCTCGATTGTAAAGCTCTCGCCACGACCATACTGCTTACCAAGGTCGATAACTACCTTTTCGTATAGTGGACTTGCAATCTCGTAAACAGGATCTACGCTACAACCACCATCGGTTTGGAAAAGACCTAGGGCAGCCATTACAAACCAACCACTCATTTGCCCTTGATCCTCGTCGCCAAGGTAAGCATTTGCACTTCCTGCACCATAGTAGCGGTCGATGATAGAGCGGCTCCACTTTTGTGTTAACCATGGTTTACCAACCCAGTTGAATAGGAATGCAAAGTGCATTGATTGTTGGTTACCTTGAACCGCTGGGTAATCCCAGTACTGATCGTTTGGTGCATTGAATCGCCATGGCTCGCTAGCCTCGAAGCCCCAATTAAGGCGCTCGATAAAGTTATCCTTGCCAATATAGTCTGCAAGTGCAGGTACATCTTGAGGCACAAAGAATGTTAGCTGCCACGAGTTACCCTCGACATAGTGGTGGTTTGCACCACTCTTGAATGGGTCGAAATCTTTCATCCACTCACCCTTACTATCTCGTAGGTGCGCATAACCTCCATCTTGGTTGATGGCATTTTTCCACCACTCGCCACGCTTAGCAAACGTTTGGTAAGTTTTTTCATCGCCAAGTGCTTTTGCAAACTGAGCAATAGTCCAGTCATCATATGAGTACTCAAGCGAGTTAGAGAAACGGCCTAGGTCACTAGGCACATAGCCATATTTTAGGTATGGAATAAGGTCACGATTACCAACATAACCAGTATGTAGTTTACGACTAGGAGTTGTTTGCATTTTAACAGATGCCTCTAGCGCCTTTTGTGCATCGAAGTCACGAATACCCATCTGATAAGCACCCACGATAAGTGGAATTTCGTGCTCTGCTACCATTACCGGAATATAGTTCATACCAGCAGGGCCTTTCGATAGCCATCCGTTTGCATCATACATAGCTAGCTGTGAGCCAACCCACTTGCTACTCCACTCTGGAGTTACAAGATTCCAGAATTGGTTTAGGTTCCAGAACGTATTCCAAAAAGCATCACAACCCAAAGCAACATCATTTTTGCCTGCTAGCTTGCGAGTTTTGCCATCTGTCGAAATCCATTCGCCATTAACGTCGCTCCATGTGTTACGGCTACAAATTGCACGATACATATTTGAGTAGAAACGCACCTTCTCGAAGCGATCGTTTGTAGTAATATCTACACGCTCAAGCAAATCATTCCATACGTTCTTTTGGTTCTCTACAACCTTGTCAAGCGACCAGCCAAACGGTGTCATCTCTGCAGCAAGGTTCTCTTTTGCATTCTCTAGGCTAACTAGCGACATACCTACACGTGCTTGAACAACTGGTGTTTTTGTTGGATCAAACTCTGCCCATGCACCAGCGTCAGATAGGTTACGACCCTTTACAAGCTCGCCTGTTAGTGGTTTGTCTCCTAGCCATCCGCCACGCTTGATAGATGGTTGGTCAAATTCTATGATAAAGTGAATTGTGTAGTCTTGCTCGGCGTCTGAGCTCCAAACCCCTGCCGAGAATTGGTGGCTCTTGCCCTCTAGTGTTTTATCATCTACCCACTTTAGCTCTACGTTCTTTAGATCATAGGCATATTCGGTTGGAATTTGCAAATCTAGCAAAATTCTTGCGCCCTCTTTGTCGGCTGGGAATGTATATTTTTGGAAGCTACAACGAGTAGTTGCACTCATTTCGGCTTTAATGCCATAATCCTCTAGCACAATGCTATAATATCCTAGTGGTGCTTTCTCTGTTGATTTGTTAATGCGAGAACGATAACCCGAATCTGGATCTGCCTCATCACCAATTTCGGTAATTAGCTTACCATTGGTAGCCATCATACCTAGACCACCCATTGTCCACTCGTGAATGTGGCTAAAGCAACCAACCGACTCGAATGTTGGCTGATAACCTGCCTGCCATCCACCGTTTTGGTTGTCGGGACTAATTTTAACCATCGAGAATGGCATCCAAGGCCCCGGTGCAATCATCCAACGAGAGTGTGCTGTACCAATGCGAGTATCAACATAGTCTGCTGGAGTTTGCTCACGCTGAATATCACGTGCAACAGTACCCTCTTGAATGGTTTTGCCATCGACCGTAATTTCGTAATCGCTAGTTGTAGCCGCCTTAACTGCTGGCATAAGTGCCTCTAGCGTATAGTGTGCCGTATCTAACTTTTGCGACAAAACAACCTCTGAATCAACCTCAACCTCAATAGTTGGATTGCCTTTTAGGTGCTCTAGTGTTACAAGAAGTGGCTGCTTACCATCTATTTGATAATCGGCTGCAGCTACATTCTCAACAAAAACTTTGTCCGAAGTACCTAGCTTTGCATTGCTAGGAGCTTTCATTGTAACATTGTCAAACACAACCCACGAACCCTCTAGCACCGATATAGTAATGCGGTTACCACCTTCTTTAATAAGGTCGGTAGCAATTGGGATAGATAGAGTTTGGTTGTTAGCACCAGCAGTATCGCCCTCTAACGATTTTTCGTTACCACCCTTTTCTAGCAAAAATTTGTGATCTTTACCATTAAAAGTCACTTTAACAAGCGGTGGGTTTTCTACTGCATTATCTACAACACCTACCTCTAGCTGCCAAAAATCGCCACTACCTTTCTTGTCAACATCAAACAAAATGTTAATATCGTGTGTTCTCCAACCCGATGTTACCCACGTGCCACCCCATTGGTCTTTTGGGCCAGGTAATACGTATGGAAAGTCGGTTTTGAGGTCTGAGTGACCTACCAAGAAATAACGATCTTCGTAACCAAAATCGTTTGCCAAGAAATCTTTGTAACCCGATGGTGCCAAGGCAAATTCGGATGCCGAAGAATCGGCTGTACCGATGCTCCAAAAGCTCTCTTGTGTTGGCTCTGCGCAACTACCAAGTAGTGCAGCAAAAGCAAGTGCATATAATCTTTTCATTTGTAATAGTTTTATGGCACAAAGATAACAACTCTCAACCTAGAGTAACAATAGATATTATAACTATAAACCTATACTATTTTCTGATTCTCTCTTTTTATATTCCGAGGGCGAAATGCCCATTACTTTGGTAAAGATGCGAGAAAAATATGTAGGCTCGGTATATCCCAATTTTGTTGATATTTCGTGTAACTTGAGACCCGAAAGCTCGATGTATTCACACGCTTTTTGTATTTTTAGCCTTATAAAGTAGTTGATGGGCGACATACCTGTCTCTTTTTGAAAAAGAGCCGAGAGGTGAGATTGCGAGTATTTAAACTTTTGACATAGCTGCTCTAGGGTGATATTCTGCCCTATATTCTCTTGCATATATCTTATTATCATTGCCGATAGTGCAAGTTCGTCATGTTTATAACTCTTTATGTAGCGATATTGTGGCATAAGCGAGAATGATGCCAAGAAACGGTATAGGCACGTAGTAACATATGCCATGTGGTCACGAGTATATGCAATCTCAAAATTACAATATATCTCTTCGAACAGTTCTAGTCGCTCTTGTATGCGGCTACTAGTGCTAGGTTCGATATTTATTGATTGTGGTATAGAGGGAACAAATTCGCCAGCCATAGTTCCACTAAAGTGCATCCAGTAAATTGTCCATGGCGATGATTCATCAGCCCCAAAAGCATAGGGGGTAGAGGATGGAATAAAGATAAAGTCCCCGCTATCTATCTCATATCGCTTTTTGTCTATTTCGACCCAGCCTTTGCCATCGGTACAATAGATAATCATTGCATAATCGGCACCACTCTCTTTTTGAACATAATGAAATTTGACTCTAGGAAAAAAACCAATCTTCCTAAGATATAAAGACTTAATAAGCGGATCTTGCATATAACTCTGCAATAACTCATCGGGCAAAGAGACAAGCCGTTCTCCTTTGAACCCCTCTTTAATTTTTATCATATCTGATAATAATAATTACTAGTATCGCAAAGATACAAATAAATATTTACCATACACCAATAGTGTAATATAGTGTAGGTAAATAAGAATAATAGCACTTTTTTTGTAGGCTAAAGGTCACTACTTTTGCCACTGAATTATTACATATAATAGTATGAGAAAGAGTAATTACGATAAATATCCTTCGATAGAGAGTACAGGTGCTCTATACAGAGGATGGAGTGAGGTTTGCCAAAAGATAAAATCACACTCTAGTAAAGAGAATAAAGTTATTGTTGTTGAGACATATCACGGTGTATATCTAGATAGTGTAAAGAGCGAACTTGCTGCCATTGGTGCAAGTTTGGTTATTGACACAAAAGATCTTATGCTTAGCGAAGAGTGTATTCGTGAGCGCACACAGTACTACATGACAGATGATATTCTGTTTGGAGTGCGTGCACCGTTTGCGTTTACAGATTTTTTGGACAAAGCAAAGGTTGAAGAGGCACAAGCTCAAATTGCAGCCACAACTGGCACTATTCTACTATTTGGATATGCAGCTGCACTTGTTGCACCAAAAGCCGATACTCTAGTATATATAGATATGGCACGCTGGGAGATTCAACAGCGTTTCCGCCGCAAAGAGATTAACAGCATTGGTATTACCAACAACCAAGAAGCACCTACTCTACATTATAAGCGTGGATATTTCCTAGACTGGAATGTGTGCGACAAACTAAAGAAAGAACTTATTACAAAGGTAGATTTTTGGATCGACACACACCAAAAACAACCCAAAATGATAGATGGCACAACAATGCTAGCGGGCTTAGAGCGCGCGGCACATCAGCCAATGCGTGTTGTTCCTTTCTTTGATCCTGCGCCTTGGGGTGGCCAGTGGATGAAAGAGGTGTGTGATCTAGATCCTTCGAAATCGAACTATGGTTGGTGCTTTGACTGTGTGCCCGAGGAGAATAGCCTATACCTAAAGGTAGAGGGCGAATTATTTGAAATGGCATCTAATAATCTTGTATTCAACCAAACTCGTGCACTTCTAGGTGCTGAGGTAGAATCTCGATTTGGCCAAGATTTCCCAATTCGTTTCGATTTTCTTGATACTATTGGTGGTGGACACTTGAGCCTTCAGGTTCACCCAACAACGCAATATATTAGAGACACGTTTGGCATTCACTATACACAGGACGAGAGCTACTACCTACTAGATGTAGAGGAGGGAGCAGTGGTTTATCTTGGTCTTAAAGATGGTGTTAACCCTAGCGAAATGATAGATGCACTCAACCACTCACAAGCTACGGGCGAGGAGTTCGATGCCGAAAAGTTTGTGAACAAGTGGGATGCCAGCAAACACGATCATTACCTTATACCTAACGGAACTATTCACTGTTCGGGTGCAGGAGCAATGGTGCTAGAGATTAGCTCAACGCCTAGTATCTTTACATTCAAGCTATGGGACTGGAACCGAGTAGGCCTAGATGGCAAACCACGCCCAATCAACATTGCACATGGCGAAAAGGTAATTGACTGGAGCCGCACAACAGAACTTGTTAAAGAGAAGTTTATCAACCGCCGTGAGCCTATTGCTTCGGGTGATGGCTGGAACGAAGAGCGCACAGGCTTGCACGAAAACGAATTTATAGAGACTCGCCGCCACTGGTTCACAACAACTGTTAACCACAACACCGGAGGAGGTGTAAATGTGCTAAACCTAGTAGAGGGTGACGAAGCAATTGTAGAGAGCCCAACGGGAGCATTTGAGCCATATGTTGTTCATTATGCCGAAACATTCATTATCCCAGCATCGGTTGGCGATTATACTATTCGCCCTTATGGCTTGTCTGAGGGCAAAGAGTGTGCTACTCTAAAGGCATATGTACGATTCAAAGAGTAA
>CAYJIL010000034.1:0-23102 GCA_964370235.1 uncultured Rikenellaceae bacterium
GCGCGAGTATCATCTGTATATTTTGTTGCCTTTACCCAGTCGCTAGCAGTGTAATTGCCACTTAGCCTTTTTTTTATTGCCGCCATTAGATCTCCTCCTTCGCCCTGTGACCACAAATCGCCCACTTCGTATGGTGGCGATGGGGTAGTAACAAATACTCGGCGTTTGCCATCGGCGGTGTCTTTGGCCTGCGATGCAATGAGTAGTGCCTTTGAGGTGGCTGTGTCGGCTATCTCTACCCAGCTATATGTCTCTGCTGTTTTGCTCCATCGCCACGATATGCCGCTAATGCTCGATGTGAATGTGTCGCCCAAATGTGCTTCTTTTTCACTATCGCTTTGCCATTGCGAGGCAGGGTAGTTGCTCAGCGATGGTGTGTAGTCATAAAAGTATGACTCTATCTGCCCATCTATCTGTCGTTGTAAAAGAACAAGCTCCTCTTGTAGTGCACCATCAATGTAATCTCGGGTTTGTGATAGTAGCCTAGCATTATCGGCAGCATCTTTTTGTGCTTGCTCAATATCGCCCGACACGCTCCCCCATTCCTCTAAATTACCTAGTCCGCTCGATCCACTTCCCACCACTATTTTGCCCTCTAAAAACACGTTCGATGACCACAAGCCAAAACCACTTGCACCTTCAATATCGCCTAGCCATCCAAATACCGCAACTTGTTTATTGGCAATTGTTTTGCTATTTACACCATGGTATAGTTCGATGCGTGGCTTGCCATCATCCACTGCGCTCATATAAATGAGGCTCTGTCTTGTGCCTATATACCTATTACCCATTTGCACTAGCTCATCGCCCACTTTGGGCAAACTGCTATCGCTAAATTGACTTTTGGCAATAATAATGGTATTGCCCTCTACCTTTTCGACTTCGACCCAATAGCCATTTACACCGCTGCCCGTAAAACTTTGCGAACGCACCAAATCGCCCGCCATAAATGGATTCTGCTCTTGGTCGGTGGTTATGATATAGCGAGTAAGGCTCTCTTCTATGAGTTCGATTTTTCCGCTAGCTTGTGAAATTACTAGTGCACCTTTTACGGCTCTTAGCTTTTCGATGATAAGTTCCATAACTCGCATTACGCCACGCACCGTAAGGTTGTCTACTTGGGCATGAGCAGTGCCATCCTCGTTACTGCTCACCCAAAATCCATTACCCAGCATGCCTTGGCTGCTACCTCGCAGCATTAAGTCGCCACCATATACAATGCTTTGGCTCTCGGTTGTGCCATCGACCCGAAGCTGGCCTCCAACGTGCAGATTGCTAGTAGCAAAATCCTGAAAGATATTACCTCCTTTTAGGGCAAAGTAGTCGATTACCTCTTGTGATAACATCTCTAGTGTAACATTATCTACTGTCCCCGATCCCGAACCCGAAACAGCTCTCACAATATTATTACCATTAGATATAACCACCACCCTAGGTCGAGTGATTGAACAGTTAACAAGCTCTGAGCTTGCCACTGTTGTTTTGCACACCTCGAAGGGTGCTCTCGATATGGTTATGCGTGCTATCATAGTTGCGAAATTTTAGAATTAGCAATTACTATCCCGGGCGATATAACCTTAATCATTGTTAGCTCCTCTTGGTCGATAATCTTAATCTCGATTGTGAGATCACCCTCCTCTAGCTCTTTGGTAATGTATGATGGTATAAGTAGTTTTTGGCTTACATCATCCTTTGTTGTGATGAGCAAATCTTTGCCCTCTTTCGAAGATGCCGTAACTATGCGTCCCTCTTCGCTGGTGTATATTAGCATTTCGATAGTGTGTTCTGTAACTACTACCTTTTGGGTCATTGCCTCGTCCTCGAATATATCTATGGCAAGTGAAATATCCTCGCCTTTGTAAAAGTAATCTGCCATATCATATTGGTTTATTAGGTTAGGTATGTGATGGTGTAGCCTCTTTTGCGTGCAGGAATTACAATCCAGAGTAGTGCTTCGTTAATTGCTACCATTAACGAATCTATGGTCTTGGCACACTTGGCTAGAGATGTTGAATCGTTTGTGACTGTTGCCCACTCCCTGAGCAAACTTTCGACTATGTAGTTGTTCCATAGCGATTCTAGTATCTCTAGTTCGCTTGCCGCTATCTCTCTATTGTCGGGTAGGGTAATTGTTATAGAGCATTCGTCATCGTCAACCCTGCTCTCTATGTGTAGCGAGGTGGCTGCAAGAGTCATTTTAAGATCTAATATCCCTTTGCGAATGGCTGCAAGGGTGAATGGTAAATCGTCACTGGTAACAACATCATAGGTAAAGCCTGTTTCGCCTGCTATGGCTGCTCCACGGCGGTTATACGAGGAGTGCATAATCACCTGCTCGGTTATATTGGTCACCTGCCACGATGCCAATATCTTACTATCTCTATACTCTATCATTTTGGTTTGAGTTTTAGTATAATGAATATTTGCGCCTCACTCTTTTGTTGAGGTGCGAAACGCTCTTTAGTGTAGTAAGTATTTCGGCCTCATACCATAGTTGGTTTTGCCCCGTTAATCGCCACCAGCTAATGGCTATTAGCCGCTCTAGTGTAAGCTCTATTTTTTGTGCTACCTCTTCGCCATGCTTTTTGTCACGACACTCGATGCAGTATCTTAGCGTAGTGTCGCTAGGCATGTCGCCCTCGTCTATGAGCGTAGCGCTAATTGTCGAACGCACCTTGGCATCGGCCTCTAGGGCTTGATTATCTACCCAGTTGCGATCTCGGTGAGTAATATACCTGCGCTTTACCCCCTCTAGGGCTAGCCTGCCTTGTGCTTCTGCTGTTCGCAAGGTGATCTGTGATGCACCTCTTAACAGCGACTCAACTTCAATCTCTATCCTTGCTCTCATTTTTTGTGGTTTTATAGGTTCGAAATAATAATTTGGGCTTGCTCCCACGCCTTGGCAGCCTCGGACTCCTCTCTCATTATTGTGAGTGCTTTTGAAGCAGCAATCCAGCACATTGGTTCTACCAAATTTGTGGGGAAAAGCTCGCCCGCTTCGATACGACATACTGCCTTTGCTTTCTCTATTTGTGCCTCTGTTTGCGATGCAATCGAGTAGTATATCAGCTCTTGTGACTCTATCACCACCACTGGTCTTGCTGGAGTACCTCGTGTATATTGGTTGAGTTGCAAGGGGTAGAGCGTGCTGCTACGATCTATCACTACGGGGCTATCGCTCACCCACGATGCCATCTTAAAATTGGCTAGCTTAATAAAACCATCGGGTAAAATGACTCTTCCCGTTCCGTTGGGCTCGACGTTAACTCGATTGTTTCGAAAGTCGATTAGCATACCAATGGCTCGCACAGGAGCAAGGCGCAAAGTAAGATCGGCAGCCTCGTCCATTACTGCCTCAATTGGGTAATTGAGTACATCTAACATTTGTGGCGAAGATATTTCGTCTATAAGAGTCAAAATCCTCTCTTTAATCTTATCCCTTGTCATCGTTTTGTGGTTTTGGAGTTTGTGGGCTTGCTTTTTTTGTGCGAATTTTATGTGCAAGAATAAACTCCTTGCCATATTGTGCATCGCTCTCTATTGCCTTTTGTAGCATGGTATTTTCGGTAGAGAATGTGCCTGTTGGGTACCTTGAATCTCTCTGTCGAAACTCAATAACGCCACATCTACCGCCTACATCTACCTCTGTTACTAGGCGTCGGTAGTTGAGTGCTCTATATACTTTTATCATCTCTTATGTTTTGCTAAAAGGGGAGAGAACGTAGCCCTCCCCTTGGGTTTGTTACTATTTGTTATGCTTTGGGCTTAATGATTGCATGACAATCGGGGTGTCTGAGCGTAAGTGCCGATACCTCTTGTAGCACCTTTGCATTTGCATTGCGTTGTCCCGATCTGCGTAGATCGAGATCTGTTGCGCTCAGTGGCACAAACTCGTGTTTGATAACGTGCTCTAGGTCTAGGATTAGTCCGTAGTCCTCCCAGCCAGCCTCTCTAAACAGAGGAGCTAACACAATATCAAGAGTGCCAAAATAGCTATGCACCTTTCTAATATCTACGCCTAGGTGTGCATCCTTCTCTACTGCGCTCATGTTTTTGGTGAAATCCTCAACCTCGCTTAGCGACTTAATAAGCCCTGAGCCTGCAAATAAAATTCGATTTGTCGAGCCATTGTTTCCATCGAACACCTCTTTTAGCCAGCCATTATATTGCGATGTCGTAACCGAACGATCGCCTGCGGTTGTGGTGCCATAGGTGAGCACATTCTCAATATCTCGTGTGATACCACGAGTAAATAGTGTGCGGTCGTTACCTACGGTGTGTTCGCCCTCTTGCCCAAAGAGCATCGATAGTTCCATCTCCATTTTCATAGACATGATATTTACCTGCTCATAGTTGCTAAAACCCCAATTGGCTTGTTTGTGAGAGATTTTGTTAAATGTACTCTCCTCGATTTGCGCCATAAAGTTTTGGCAATATTGGTGTGATAGTGCAGGGTATATTGCAAATGGCTCGGTGGTGATTGATAGCTCGCTTTTGGCTTGGCCCATGCGTATTAGCTCGGTATCTGCCATAAACGTAGGGATAATGTACTTGCCACTAGCAGCACCGCTACCTTTTACTCCACCAATAGGGATGAGCTTTAGCACTGCACCATTCTTGGCTTCGACATAAAACATAACATCTGCACTGTGTGTGTCTGCCGCTCCCATTTGTGCATCACCCAAAGTGCCCGGCAGCTTTAAGTCTCGCATAAGCAGAGTGTCGTTCTCTCGCCATATATCGGCAGAGAGCACCTGTACATAGATATATAGCTTTTGGTCGCTTGTAGACGCTACGTTAGACGAAGTGGGGGAGCTGTCGCTAGTTCCTGCTCCTCGCACAGCACTATCGAGCATATCTCGCATGCTCTTATATGATGCTTGGTAGTAGCCAATTTTTTGTGATGTTGCTCTTTGTCTCTTGCCAGCACTACGCATGATTGTGTCCATTGGTGTGCGTGAAGGCAACATTTTGATAACCGAATCACAAATATCCTCCTGTATCATTTCGGGCGAATTTTCATCGCTGCCATAGGTTGTTACCGTCGAAGAGGTTGGAACACCCGTTATTGCCATTGCCGAAATGATAGCTGTTTGCAAACCAAAAAAATGGTCGATTATAAGTGCTGCTGCCATAGCAAACATGGCAACTATATAAATTCGTTTATTAGTCATTATTTCCGATTTTTTAGTGAAATATGTGCGAAATGAGTCTCTTGCTGTTCTGTTTTGTTGGATTGGGGCGTTTGTGCTTTGTTATGTTGGGCTTCTCTCTTTCATTTTATGTTCTATTTGGGGGTTATTAATAGTCGCCTGCCATTACTCGTTCGATATATCCCATCTTAACGGTTCTCCCGCTCCCCGAGGGGCTGTTGGTCGATGGTAGCGAATCGTTTACCTTGCTTGCTCTATCGCTCTCGATTCTTTGGTTGCGACCTTCGATAAGCGATGCCTCTTTTACCTTCTCAACTTCGTTCTCGAAAAACAGCCCTAGCCACAGCGTCTTTAGTAGCTTGCCATCTATGTAGCTGTTATTTACCGAGTCGATGATCTCTTCGAGAAGATCAAAAAACTCTTCGGCTTGCTGGGCTGTCATTTGCTGGTTTTCGATAAATCTCTTTAGCTCAACTTTGGTGCACAGATGGTTTCTTTCACATATTTTGCGATGCTCCCTTGCCTCTCGTCTGCGCTGTTGTAGCTCGGCTAGCGACTCGTTGTATAGTTCGTAGTCCTCGTCTGTGTATAGCGGATCTATTGCCGTAATCTCTGCTTCGTTAAGGGCTACTTTTAGCGGTTTGCCAGCGGCTATATCTAATATTAGTTTGGCTAAGCGTGGGTCATTTTCAACGATTTGCGACATTGTTTCGTTGTCGGCCTTTAGCTTTAGATACTCTGTGATAATGCCTCCAATATCTTCGGTAAATATTTGTGCTACCTCGTCCCAGTTGCTCATCTTGGTGGATGGGTTGAGCTTGCTCACAAGGTCGGCAACACTTTCGAGAATCACTTGCTGTGGCGATGCTGCCCTTTCTTTGCTTTGATTGTTCTCGCCTAGGGTGGTTTCGGTGTTGAATCTCTTTTCCATTTTGATAAATTTTAGGTTTGATATTTGAATTGTATTACAAATATATGCAATGCGATAGCCCTTTGTCAAGCGGTTTGTGGGGCTATTGGTACAATCAATTATATTGTGTCTAAAGTGCACTAGATCATAGGTTGTTGATATTTAGAAGATTGCCATTGTGTTCTTGTCGATTGTGTTTGTGCCCCATTTTACCGACAACTATTTTTGTTTGATAATTGTTATTTACACCTAGCGTGTATATCATGTATTTTTGCATAATTTGTAAAAGTGCCTAAAGTGATTTATCTTTGTTTGCCTTACTATCTCCCCTTTGGGGAGTAGTGTGAATTTTAAGATTAAAATAAGAGATAAGATGTCAGTTGAGATTCCTTCTAAATATGACCCTTCACAGTGTGAAGACAGGTGGTATAGTTATTGGTTAGAGAGAGGCTTTTTTGCCTCAACTCCAGATGAAAGAGAGCCATATACGGTGGTAATTCCTCCACCAAACGTAACAGGTGTTCTGCACATGGGACACATGCTTAACAACACCATTCAGGATGTGCTTGTGCGCCGTGCTAGAATGGAGGGCAAGAATGCATGTTGGGTTCCGGGTACAGACCATGCATCTATTGCAACAGAGGCAAAAGTGGTTCAAAAGCTAGCTGCCGAGGGTATTAGCAAGGACGATCTTAGTCGTGAAGAGTTTCTTTCGCACGCTTGGGAGTGGACACACAAACACGGTGGTATCATTCTTGAGCAGCTAAAAAAGCTAGGTGCATCGTGTGATTGGTCTCGCACCAAATTCACTATGGACGACGATATGAGCCAGAGCGTTATCAAGGTATTTATCGACCTTTACAACAAAGGGTTAGTATATCGTGGTGTAAGAATGGTTAACTGGGACCCTGCGGCTCTAACTGCTCTTTCAGACGAGGAAGTAATTTACAAAGAGGTTGAGAGCAAGCTTTACCACTTGCGCTATATGGTTGAGGGTAGCCAGGAGTATGTTGTTGTTGCAACAACTCGTCCCGAGACAATTTTGGGTGATACGGCTCTGTGTGTTAACCCTAACGATGAGCGTTACACACACCTAAAGGGCAAAAATGTAATTGTCCCAATAGTGGGTCGTTCGATTCCTGTAATTTTTGATGATTATGTTGACATTGAGTTTGGTACTGGTGCTCTAAAGGTAACTCCGGCTCACGATGTTAATGACTATATGCTAGGCGAAAAGTACAACCTAGAGACTATCGATATTTTTAACGATAATGGTACTATCAACGACAAGGTTGGTATCTACGTTGGTATGGATCGTTTTGAGCTTCGCAAACAAATCGAAAAGGATTTGGCAGATGCCTCTCTACTAGAAAAGTGCGAGAACTACACAAACAAAGTAGGTCTATCGGAGCGTACTAACGCTGTTATCGAGCCTAAACTTTCGATGCAGTGGTTCCTAAAGATGGATGGCCTATCAAAGCCTGCACTAAGTGCAGTTATGGAGGATACAATTCGTCTTGTACCTGCTAAATTTAAGAACACATACCGCTACTGGATGGAGAACATCAAAGATTGGTGTATCTCTCGTCAGCTATGGTGGGGTCAGCAAATACCTGCTTACTACCTGCCAGATGGTGGTTATGTTGTTGCCGAAACTATCGAAGAGGCTCTTGAGCTTGCAAAGGCTAAAGGTGGCAGAGAGTACACAGCCGATGAACTACGCCAAGATGCCGATGTGCTAGACACATGGTTCTCGTCATGGTTGTGGCCAATCTCGGTGTTCGATGGTATTAACAACCCCGACAATGCCGATGTTAAATATTACTATCCAACGGCAGACCTTGTAACGGGTCCCGATATTCTATTCTTTTGGGTAGCTCGTATGATTGTCGCTGGTTA
This sequence comes from uncultured Rikenellaceae bacterium, assembly GCA_964370235.1. Lineage (GTDB taxonomy): Bacteria > Bacteroidota > Bacteroidia > Bacteroidales > Rikenellaceae > CAYJIL01. The sequence goes on from CAYJIL010000034.1 coordinate 7,963, forward strand.
TGAGTACACTGGCGATAAGCCATTCTCAAACGTATATCTAACAGGTATCGTTCGTGATAAGCAGCGTCGCAAGATGAGTAAATCGCTAGGCAACTCGCCCGATCCGCTAGATTTAATTGCACAATTTGGTGCCGATAGCGTGCGTGTGGCTATGCTACTATGTTCGCCAGCAGGTGGTGACTTGCTATTTGATGAGTCGCTATGCGAGCAAGGTCGTAACTTTGGTAACAAGATTTGGAATGCATTCCGCCTTGTTCAGGGTTGGAACGAAGATAGCACAGTTGAGCAACCAGAGAGTAGCCGTTTGGCAGTAGAGTGGTTTGATTCGCTACTAAGCAAAACAATTTCGGAGCTTAACGATGACTTTACATCATACCGCCTTTCGGAATCTCTTATGAGAATATATAAGATGTTCTGGGACGAGTTCTCGGGTTGGTACCTAGAGATGGTTAAGCCTGCTTATGGCTCGCCTATCGATAGCACTACAAAGGCAGCTACGATTGGTTTCTTTGATAAGCTACTAAAGCTACTACATCCGTTTATGCCATTCATCACCGAAGAGATTTGGCACTACATCACCGAGCGCAAAGAGGGCGAGAGCATTATGATTAGCTCGCTTCCACAAGCGGGTGAATACAACAACGATCTTTTATCAGATGTTGAGCGTGTAAAAGAGATTGTAGCTGGTGTGCGTACTATTCGCAAAGACAAAGCTATCCCTAACCGTGAATCGCTGGAGCTAAAGGTTATTCGTGACGAGCAGTACAAAGAGTACCTTAACCCAGTGGTTGCAAAAATGGCAGGAATTTCGTCAATCGATTATATCGAGGACAAAATGCCACTAGCAGCGTCGTTTATGGCAGGAACAACAGAGTTCTTTGTGCCTATCTCGCAAGCTATTGATGTTGATGCCGAAATCGAGCGTCTAACGGGCGAGCTAGCATACTGCGAAGGTTTCCTTGCATCGGTAATGAAAAAATTATCGAACGAGCGTTTTGTTTCGTCAGCACCAGAAAAAGTTGTTGCTACCGAGCGTGCAAAGCAGAGCGATGCCGAGAGCAAGATTAAATCTATTCGTGAGCAAATCGCAGCACTAAAAGGTTAATTGTTTATAGGTTTATAAATATAGGGGAGGATGCACACAACTGTTATGTCGCACCTCCCCTTTTATAATATAATGTTATGGGAGGCTATAATAATTTAAGAGAGTTTATCGACGAGCTACGTAATGCAGGCGAGCTTATACAGATAGATGCCAAGGTATCTACCAACAAAGAGATAACCGAACTAACCGACCGTCAAGCCAAAAGCGAGGGTGGTGGTAAGGCTCTTTTGTTTACAAATACGGGCTATGGTTTTGATGTGGTAACAAACACTATGGGCTCGATGAATCGCATTACTCGTGCTCTTAGAGTATCTAAGCTAGAGGAGCTAACGGGCGCAATCGATGCCATTACGGGCGAGATGATGCGTCCTCGTGCTACCATTATGGACAAGCTCAAGCTTTTGCCATCGCTTGCAAAAATGGGTGGTATTTTCCCTCGCAATCTATCGGGCAAAGGCGATTGTCAGCAAGTCGTGCTGCAAGGCAAGGATGCCTCGCTTGATATTCTGCCTGCTCTGTTTTGCTGGCCACATGATGGTGGGCGATTCATTACCCTGCCGCTTGTGACTACACAAGACCCCGAGACTGGAGCTCCCAACTTGGGCATGTATCGCATGCAAATATTCTCTAAAGACAGAGTTGGTTTGCATTGGCACCTGCACAAAACGGGCGAGCGTCATTGGCGCAAATACAAAGAGCTTGGCTACGACAAAATGCCAGTTTCGATAGTTATTGGTGGTGACCCTGCCTACACCTATTCGGCAACAGCTCCGCTGCCCGAGGGCGTGAGTGAGTATATGTTGGCTGGTTTTATTCGTCAATCTCCCGTTAAGCTTGTAAAATCAATTACCAACGACTTGCGAGTGCCTGCCGATGCCGATTTTGTTATTGAGGGCTATATCGATCTAAGCGAAGATAAAATACTAGAAGGGCCATTTGGCGACCACACAGGTTTTTATTCGCTAGACGATTACTATCCACAGCTACACGTAACAGCTATTACACACCGCAAAGATGCCATCTACCCAGCTACCATTGTGGGTGTTCCTCCACAAGAGGATGTCTATTTTGCTGCTGCAACCGAGCGCATTTTCCTTTCGCCTATTCGCACAGTGCTAGCACCCGAAATTCGTGATATGTGGCTACCCGACGAAGGTGTGGCACACAATATTGCCATTGTCGATATTCGCAAAGACTTTGCAGGTCAGCCATTCAAAGTTGCATCTTCGATGTGGGGTGCAGGGCAAATGATGTTCAATAAATTTATTTTGGTAACTGCTAATGGTGGCGATATTCGTGATATTCAAATGCTTGCTAAGTCGCTTGCGAGTGTCAATATCGAAAGAGATGTCTTTATGTCTCGTGGCCCAGCCGATGTGCTCGACCATAGTGGTGTAGAGTTTGCTTTTGGTGGTAAACTCGCAATTGATGCCAGTAACACAGTAGATGAGATATTGCCATTGACAATAGATCGCTCCAAGGTTACTTCGTCGGATATTATTAGCTTTTCGAGCGATGTGGTCGAGCAATATGGCTTGCCGTTAGTGTGCTTGTACGTTGACCAAAATGCCGATTTTGTGGCAGTTGCAAAAGAGTTTATTGCAGCATCAACCAACCTAAAATACCTAATCATACTCAACAAAGAGCTAGAGGGTACCGACCTAGCAACACATGTGTGGTACACTGCATCTAATGTTGACCCAATGCGTGATGCAATAATCGAAGGCGGTGTTTTGGTGATGGATGGTCGCACAAAGCACCTTGGTCAAAATGGCTTTAATCGCAGATGGCCCAATGTTGTTGTCATGGATGATGAAACTATTTTGGCTATTGATAGTCGCTGGAGCGAAATAATGGGAGATGAAAAATTCATAGAGTCTCCTTCGCACAAATACAAGAAACTTGTTTTAAGTAATAGTGCCGACTATTAAAAATGTTAAATTTTACTATTTATATAAGGTTTTTTATATGTGTTGTTATATTTGCAATGCATTAAAAAAGTAAATTTATAAATATGACTAACAAGAAAAAACAAAAAATAGCCGCTATTGTTGTGTGTGCAGCACTATTGCCGCTGGTTATTGCAAAGGTAGTGATGCCACATTTTTCTCAAGAAAAAGGAGCAACAGAGCAGCCTAGTATCGACCCTAACAACGATCTAGATTTAGGTAACTACAACCTAGTGTGGAGCGATGAGTTTGATGGCGACAGCCTAAATCAAAACGATTGGAACATCGAAGTAAACGGTAGTGGTGGTGGAAACCAAGAACTACAATTCTACCGTGCCGAGAATGTATCTGTGGGCAAAGAACCACAAACAGGTGCATCGTCAATGATTCTTACGGCTAAGCGAGAGAGTCACCAAGGACGTGAAATAACGTCTGGGCGTGTGAATACAATGGGTAAGGTGACATACAAATATGGTCGTATCGACGCTCGTATTCGTTTGCCAAAAACTGCCGATGGTCTATGGCCTGCATTTTGGGTTATGGGCGATGATTTTAATACGGTGGGTTGGCCTGCTTGTGGCGAAATTGATGTTTTAGAGATGGGTAATGTCGATGGCATTAAGGCCGGAGCACAAGATCGTCACTTGATTGGTGCTATGCATTGGGGCAAGAAATTCGATGGCTTTTATGAGTTTAATGCTCAAGATACTATTGTCGATAAATCTTTGCAAGATGGCTTCAACCTATTTACTATGATATGGGACCAAACGAGTGTTCGCTCCTATGTCAACCTAGACAAGAACCCCGATGCTAAGCCATATTTTAGTTACGATATATCGCAAACCGAGGGTGAAAATGCAATTGCAAACTTCTTTCATAAGCCGTTTTTTGTAATCTTTAATCTTGCAGTGGGTGGTAAATTTCCTGTAATATACGACCCTGCCAAGATAACGGCTCTAGATGGTGGCGATGTGCACATGTATGTTGACTATGTTCGCATTTACCAACGCAAGTAGAACCACCAAGGCAGCACAACTGTGCACCCTTTGATGATTTTACTACATTAAAAAACGAGTATCTCGATTCAATTCGAGATACTCGTTTTTTTGTTAGTGGCTTATGATAATCGTATCGTTGGGGCAGCTATCGCTACTTGCCGTAACAGTATTTTCGCCTTTGTTTAATGTTATATTATCCCACGTAAAGATGCCGTAATCACCTTGTGCTTTGCCGTATGATTTGCCGTTTACTATAAGCTCGACACTTGGCTGGTTTGAGAATACCATAAATTGCTGGTTGCTCTTTTCTCGCTCTAAATTACGCCTTTGTGCAATGTATACAAATGGTTCTTTTTTGTTCCAATTGGCTTTGTAAAAATAGAATGCATCTTTTTTGTGTGCTCTGTCAAAGGTAACCAGCCCTTTGTCATTTATGCCCGGAACATCGCCCTCGGTGCGGTGTGCTGCACCAAAATCAAACATATTCCACACAAATGTGCCCCACAAAAATGGGCGTGAGTCTATTGCCTTCCAGTGCTCGATATGAAAATGTGTTTGCCAATTTTCGGGGTGCCAATAGCTGTTGGGGTTTGTCTTTGTGAGTTCATCATTCTGGTGAATGGTGCTACCTCCTGCGCCATACTCCGAAATGCCAATGGGAGTATTAGGAAACTCTTTGTGTGCTCTGTCTGCCCACACCCCAATCTCTGAAGGGTCGCCACCATACCAGCCATAATATTTGTTCCATGCAATAAGATCGGTTATGCGATTCAAATCGCCCTCTTGGTTGCTTGCCGATGTAGTAAGGCGGCTAGGGTCAAGCTCTTTTGATAGCTTGTTTAGCTCTGCGATATATTCACATGGGTTGTCGCCCTGCTCCTTTAGCTCGTTAAATAGTCCCCAAAACAGAATAGACGGGTGGTTAAAGTTTTGCTTTATGAGCTCGATAAGTTGCTCTTTGCCGTTTTCTCTGAACGATGGTTGGTCGACAAAGCCCTTGTCACGGTAACCTCCCGGCCCAATGAAAGGTATCTCTGCCCACACTATCATACCCTCTTTGTCACACAAGTTATATGTCTCTTTTGATTGTTGATAGTGTGCAAGACGAATTGCATTCACACCCATCTCAACCATAATATCCATATCTTCTTGGTGGTGAATACTGCTAAGTGCATTGCCTATTATGGCTCTGTCTTGGTGGCGACACACCCCCTTTAGTTGTATGTGCTTGCCATTCAAAAATACTCCTTTGTTGGGGTCTACACTAAAGTATCTAACGCCTAACGGCTCTTCTACCGAATCGATAACCTTGCCACTTGCATCAACTAACGAAGTGCGTGTAGTATAGGTAAACGGATCTGTTGTGCCATCCCATAGTCGTGGATTTTTTATCGAAAGCGATAGTGTGTTTGCGCTATTCTCGCCCACGGTGACAGATACTTCGTTTTTGGCTACTATTTTGTCTTTGTCTATTACTTCGATTCTTACTTTTAGCCCGCTTTCGCTGGTGCTAGTCATAACAGTAGCCTCTATGTTGGCTCTTTTGCCAGTTACCTCTTTTTGCAATAAATATACACCACTCGAACCATAATCTAGTAGCGATATATTGCTTTTGTTGGTCGTAATTAGCTCTACATTACGGTATATACCGCCATACATGTTAAAATCTCCTAGTAGTGGCATAACATCTAGCTGTGGGCTATTATTTGCTCTCACCATAATAGTGTTCTCTTTGCCATACTCCACCATGTTTGTAATCTCTAGCGTAAAAGCAGAGTATCCGCCACGATGCTCACAAGCATGTTTGCCATTAATAAAAATATTGGCAATGTTGCCTACACCATAAAATTTAAGAAATAGTCGCTTGCCTTTTGACTCTAGTGGAATGTTTATGTTTTTTTGGTAGTTACCTATACCTCTGTAATAATCTTGCTTGCCGCTTAGTGCATCGGTGTTCCAAGTGTGTGGTATGTTAACGGTAGTAGATATACCGTGCCTAACCTCCCAGCCATAGGTGAATTGCCACGACCTATTAAGATTTTCGACTGTGCGAGAGTGTGCAAGGTAGGGTAGTAGGGTAAGAATTAGGAGTAGTAATTTTAGTATTTTCATCGTTTTAATATTTTGGGTATATACAAAGATAGTAAAAGTGTTTATCTCAAAAAATAATGGTGTCTCGATTTAATTCGAAACACCATTATCATTATTTAAAATTCATCGATCAAGCCCCTTAGTACGACCGATGCAACTGCCATTCCAAACACGCTAGGCATATATGATATTGTGCCTACGTTTGATTTTTTGTTGCGTTCGTTAACGAGTATCATAGACCCCTCACGTGGCTGTTCTGCCGAAAATACAGCGGCAAAGCCTTTGCGTACTCCCACTTTGTGTAGCCTCTTGCGTAGCATATGTGCTAGAGGGCAGTGGTGTGTCTTTGATATATCTTTTATTTCAACCTGTGTTGGGTCGGTTTTTGAACCTGCTCCCATTGAGCTTACAAGCCTATATCCTCTGTCTAGGCAACCACATATTAGAGCCACTTTTGGTGTGAGTGTGTCGATAGCATCTACCACATAGTCAAACTTTGCACTATCGAGTAGCTGGTCAACATTCTCTTCGTCGATAAACGACTTTACCACCGTAATCTCTATGGCTGGGTTTATATCCTTTAGCCTTTGTTCAAAAAGATCGGCTTTATATTCTCCAATATTTGAATGAAGAGCAATTAGCTGACGATTGCAGTTCGATGTGGCTACAACATCGCTATCAACGATTGTCATTTTACCAACACCAGCTCTGGCAACCATTTCGGCAGCGTAACCTCCCACGCCACCAAGCCCAACAACCAAAACATTTGCACCCACTATCTGCGATAGCTTATCTTCGCCAAGCAGAAGATTAGTGCGCTCCAAAAATTCTGACATAGTTGCTCTCAATTGCTTTTTCAAGTGCCTCGATTGTGATACCACGAATTTCTGCAACCTTTGCATATAGCTCGCTTATTGGCTCTAGCGACTCATCACTCTCAAGGAATAGTCTATCGATAGGTATATTCTTAATTACATCTTGACTCTTCATCTTTTCAATGCTCATAGGCGAAAGAGAAATCGAACAACCCGTGCGCAAGAAATCGTCAAGAAGTGGCTGTGAACCAATAAAATTATGAATAATAACTCCTTTTAGTAGTGCACGAACGCTCCACAGCTTGTCGTTGATGAGTGCGTGTTGGCGCACCGAGTGCAAGATCATTGGTAGCCCAAGCTCAATTGCTAGCTTTACCTGCTCGTCAAAGAAAATACGCTGGCGTACAACGTCCATATTTTTCTTTGATGAATCCATACCAAACTCGCCAAGTGCAACAATTTTGCCCTTTAGCTTTTTCATAGCAGGCACGTCTGTGCGGTAGTCTAGTGGTTCGACATCCCAAGGGTGTATTCCTACACAACTTAGTGGTTCTAGCTCTGTTAGGTCGTCTACCCCGTAGCGATAGCTTCTTATCTGTTTCACATTCTCTCCTACTAGAGGGTGGTGTGAGTGAATATCAATATACATATCTCAAATATTTTTTACAAAGATAGGGTATCTTTTCTACTTTAATATATGTTAATTAAAAAAGTTTTTAACTTTTGCAGATAATTAGAATGTTAATTAATAGATATTTATTGTTATCTTTGTATTATAATAATCTAATCTTTGAATAAATGACTTTAAATCGAAAGTTTGTTAAGCTGTTAGTGTGTAAAATTATCACATTTGCATCCTTGGTGGTCTCTTTGCCAATCTTTGCGCAGAGCCCAGTAGATTACGTTAACCCATATATGGGTGGTATAAGCCATCTGCTTGTCCCTACATTCCCTACTATGCACATGCCGGGCGGTATGCTTAGGGTATATCCCGAGCGTGGCGATTTTACAGGCGAGCGAGTGTCTGGTTTGCCAATAGCTGTGACTAGCCATCGTGGAAGTTCGGCATTTAATCTTTCGCCAATGCAGGGCGAGATTGGCAGTGTAGAGGCTGTTGGTAGCTACACCTATGATAACGAAAAAATCACCCCCTATGGTTATAGTGTAGTTTTAGACGAGGCACAAACCAAAGTCGATTATGCTTTGTCGTACCAGTCGGGAATTTACAACCTTACATTTACCCAAGATAGCCCTGTGCACATATCGCTCAACTCTCGCAATGGCGAAATTGCAGTCGATGGCAAAGGTTTTTCGGGTTACCAAAACCTAATTAACAACACACGCATATATCTATATCTTGAGCCATCAAAAGAGGCTACCCAAGTAGGTGCAATCAAAAATGGTAACTACCACAAAGATGTAACTCGTGCCAAGGGTAAGCAAGCGGCGCTAGTAATGTCGATGGGTAGTGGAGAGCAGTCGATTCAGCTAAGATATGGTATCTCTTTCATTAGCACCGAGCAAGCAAAAAAGAATCTATATCGTGAGCAAGATAATGCCTTTGCACTAGCCGAGCTAAGAGAGCAAGGGCGCAAGGTGTGGAACGATGCGCTAGGCAAGATTGACATAAAAGGCGACACAGACGAGATGGGTATTTTCTATACTAGCCTATATCGCTGTTATGAACGCCCTGTTTGCATAAGCGAAGATGGTCGCTACTTTAGCGCCTTTGATGGCAAAGTACATAGCGATAACGGTACTCCATTCTATACCGATGATTGGATTTGGGATACCTACCGTGCAACACATCCGCTACGTTTGTTAATCGAAGAAAAGCTAGAGAGCGATGTTATAAACTCATTCTTGCTTATGGCACAGCAAATGGGTAACGACTGGATGCCTACCTTCCCCGAAATTACGGGCGATTCTCGTCGTATGAACTCTAACCATGCTGTTGCAACGGTTGCCGATGCCTATAATAAAGGTATGAGAACTTTTGATTTGGAGTATGCATACCTAGCAGCAAAAAAAGGTATCGAAGAAAAAACACTTGCGCCATGGTCGGGTAGGCCTGCTGGTTGGCTCGACGAGTTTTATAAAAAGAATGGCTATATTCCAGCCATAGATATGGGGCAAAAAGAGACTGTGCCCGAAGTGAGTGCCTTTGAAAAACGACAGCCAGTAGCGGTGACGCTAGGTACTGCCTACGACCAGTGGTGTTTGTCACAAATTGCTAGTGCACTAGGCAAAGAGCAAGAGGCCGAGCACTACCTAAAGATGAGCTACAACTACCGCAACCTATATAATAAGGAAACCAAATTCTTTCATCCCAAAGATAGTTCGGGTAAATTCATAGAGCCATTTGATTATAGCTTCCCGGGAGGAATGGGCGCACGTGAATTCTATGGCGAAAATAATGGCTGGGTATATCGTTATGATGTGCCTCACAATGTGCCCGACCTTGTAGATATGATGGGCGGTAGCGAGAGCTTTGATGAGAGTCTTGACCAAATGTACTCTACATCGCTAGGTCGCTCAAAATTTGAGTTCTATGCAAAACTTCCCGATCACACGGGTAATGTAGGGCAATTTTCGATGGCTAACGAGCCATCGCTACACATACCATACCTATATAACTATGTGGGTAAACCTTGGAAGAGCCAAAAACGTGTTCGCACGCTAATGCGCCAATGGTTTCGTAACGACCTAATGGGTGTGCCGGGTGACGAGGACGGCGGTGGTATGTCTGCCTTTGTAGTGTTTACTATGATGGGCTTTTATCCCGTAACACCAGGCCTGCCTGTATATGCAATAGGTACGCCATTCTTCCCATACGCAAAAATTAACCTATCCAACGGTAATAGCTTTGTGATAGAAGCAAAGGGTGCATCATATGATAACAAGTATATTCAGTCTGCTACCTTGAATGGTAAACCATTTAATTCGCCATTTATTTCGCACCAAGATATTGCACAAGGTGGCAAGTTAGTATTTGTCATGGGCGAAACCCCTAATTACGAGTGGGGAGTCGAGGCAACTAAGCTTCAGATTGCTGCTCAGTAAATTACATTATAATATATATTCTGAATGCCCCATATTGTGATAATATGGGGCATTCAGCGTATTGTGCTAATTGTAACTAAAATTATAATATTTAGTCTTTAACATAATTGTAACGTGTTAGTATTATTATAGTAATAATGCTGCACTAGTTTTGCAGCATCAAATTTACAGATGTTTATAAAATAAGCAATTAATAATAATAAAACATTAAACTTTAGCAAGATGAAAAAATTACTACTTTTAACAGTAGTTCAACTTCTGTCAGTAGCTCTGTTTGCACAGCAAATCGTTGTTAGTGGTAAGGTTGTAGATGCAAAGACATCTGAACCTGTCATTGGAGCAACTGTAATTGAGGTTGGAACAGCAAATGGCTCTATAACAGATGCCGAAGGTAACTACTCTTTCTCTGCCGAGGCAGGTGGCTCGATTATTGCCGAGATGGTTGGTTACACATCGGTAACAGAAGTAATTGGAAATCGCTCTGTAATTAATTTTCAACTAGAGATTGACGCTCTTAACGTAGAAGAAACAGTTGTTATTGGTTATGGTGCAACACGCAAGGGTGACCTTTCGGCAGCAATTGCAACCAAAGAGATTGGCGAAGATATTAAAAGCCGTCCGGGTGGTGTTGTTAGCTCTCTTCAAGGTCAAATTGCAGGTGTAACAATTTCGTCTAACGGTGGTGATCCACTTTCTGAGTCTTCGGTTGTTATTCGTGGCCAAGGTTCAAGATCTGGTGAGCCTATATTATATGTAGTAGATGGTGTTGTAGGTGCTCCTTTTAATAACGAAGATGTTGTAAACATTACGGTACTAAAAGATGCTGCTTCTTCGGCTATCTATGGTGCTAACGCAGGTAGTGGTGGTGTAATCCTTGTAACTACTAAGCGTGCAACAACTGGCGATGTAAAAGTTTCGGCAAAGGCTAGTTATGGTATCTCTAGCTTTAACAATACTCCCGAAATGCTTAACGCTGAGCAGTATGCAAAGGTGTGGAAAGATGCAGGTGGTACTGGTAATGCAGTAGATGCAACGATATATCCTTTTGGTCAAATAACTCACACAGACTGGTTGGACGAGATCTTCCAAACAGGTTCGATGCAACGTTACTCAGTATCTCTTTCGGGTGGTACCGAGAAAATGAACTCGTATGCTTCGGCTGAGTATTCTCGTAACGAGGGTATCCTTCTTAACACATGGAGCGAGTCGTTTGGTGGTAAGATTAACGTAAACTTCAAGCCAGTAGATTGGTTGCAAGTACAACAAAAACTTAACATTACATATACTAACGGTCAAGGTGGTGTTAACACTAGCAGCCACACAGGTGTAATTGCATCGGCTATGTACATGCCTCCATCGGCAACTGTATATGAGGTTGACGAGCAAGGTAATGTAATACTTGACGATGCTGGTAACAAGAGCTATGGTGGTATCTACCCAGAGTGGGCTAGCGACCTAGGTCTATCTTATGGTGAGGTACAAAATCCAGTTGCGACACTTAACCGTCTAGATCAGTACAGACCACAAACAGGTATTTTCTCTACAACTTCGTTTATTATCGATCCTATTAGAGGTCTTAACTTTAGATCAGATGTTTCTGCTCATGCCGACTTTGGACGTTACGAAGATTTTGTATCAATGGTTCCAGAGATTGGTAAGCCAAACCTGCAAAACTCTCGTGAAATTAGCTCGACTCAAGAGTTTGGTTGGTTGTGGGATAATATCCTAACATACGACAAGGTATTTAATGGTGTTCACGCTCTTAATGTAATGGGTGGTGCTACACTTAGATACGATAACTATCGCTATGCTTCAACTACACTTCACTCGTTCCCAGACGAAGATGAAACTTCTCAGCACTGGGTGAATGCAACAGATTGGTCTAAGACTAAACCAACAGAGGAGTTCTGGGAAACTTCGCAGTTCTCGCTAATGGCACGTGCAGCCTATACTTATGATGATAGATATTTCTTAACGGCTTCTATTCGTCGTGATGCTGCTTCAAAACTATACCAAGACAATAACAGTGGTATATTCCCTGCGGTATCGGGTGCGTGGAAAGTTTCTTCTGAGGAGTTTATGCAAAACCAAGACCTTATCTCGTTCCTAAAGGTGCGTGCTAGCTGGGGTCAGGTAGGTAATATTGCCAGTGTGGGTTACTACTCATATGCTTCTAACTTCTCTACACCGGGTTACCCAACTTTCCTAGGTAAGGATCAAACAAACGTTATCCACGGTCTTTCTCTAACTACTATTGCTAATACCGACCTTCGCTGGGAGACTTCGGAGCAAACCGATATAGGTTTTGATATTGCTCTTTTCAATAATCGTCTATCTTTTGCGGCAGACTGGTTTAACAAGCGTACAAAAGACCTTATCGACGAAATGATTATTCCATCGGTAGCAGGTATCTCTGATGCTCCTCTAGCTAATATTGGTGAGGTTAAGAACAGCGGTTACGAGTTCTCTCTAGGTTGGTCTAACGAGACTAAGAGTGGTTTTACGTACTCTGTTAACGGTAACGTATCGTTCCTTGATAGCGAGGTTATAAGCATGGGTGACAGAGAGTTCTATGAGCACTCAAACAATATTCGTTCGACAAAGGTAATGCGTTCAGAGGTTGGTACACCTTGGTATTCGTTCTACCTAATCCAAAATGATGGTATCTTCCGCTCACAAGCCGAGATTGACGCTTATACTTGGACAAATCCTGAGACTGGTGCAACCCAGCAGATTCAACCAAATGCTAAGCCAGGTGATCTAAAGTTCATCGACTATAACAACGATGGCGATATTGACGCTAACGACCGTACATATTGTGGTTCTTATGCTCCAGATATAACATTTGGTCTTAACGGTAGCTTTGCTTACAAAGGTTGGGATATGGCTTTTGTACTTCAAGGTGTTGCAGGTAATAAAATCTACAATGGCGAGAAACTACTTTCGCACCAGACACAAGGTTGGAACCTATCGGCAGACCTACTAGATTCATACATGTATAATCCTAACTCTGATATTCCTTCGTTCTCGGTAAGCGACCCTAACGGTACTTACTCTCAAGTTCAAAACGATTACTACCTAGAGGATGGTGACTATGTGCGCCTAAAGAACCTAACTATTGGTTACACTCTACCAGAGAGACTATTTGGTGCGAGCAGCTTTAAGCCAAGCATTAGAGTTTACTTCTCGGCAGAGAACCTAGCAACAATCACTGGTTACACAGGTATGGATCCAGAGGTTAGCAACTATGGTATCGATGGTGCTAACTATCCTACGCCACGCACGTTCTCATTTGGTGCAAGCATGAATTTCTAGTAAATTGTGAGTAATTAAGTAAAAGAAAAAGAATTAAACTAAGATGAAAAAGATATTTAAATTAGCTCTAGTGGTAGTAGCAGTTGTTACACTTAGCTCGTGTGAAGACTTCCTTTCTCACGACAAGTATGGTGAGCCAAGTAGCGATAACTTCTGGCGCAATGAGACAGATATTCAACGTGCAGTCGATGGTCTATATTGGTGGACAGAGCGTGAAGCAATCGTAGGTCGTGGTCCTTTCCACTATTACAATGCCTCAGATGACTGTGTAACAGGTCGTTCTAATGCAGGTACTGACCGTATGAAGAATTTTATTTATGACGATAGTCGCTCAAATGCTGATATTTGGTACTATATGTATCAGCTAATCAAAAAGAGCAACGATATTATCGCTAATGTTCCTAATGCTCCAGTTTCTGATGCTGTAAAGAAAAACGCACTTTGTGAGGCGTACTTCTATCGTGCGTTTGCATACCTACAAATGGCTCCTTTCTATGGTGATAACGGTGTGAATGGTGGTATTCCAATTATGACCGAAGATCTAACTATTGACGAAATGGATCAGCCACGTCCAGCATCTGTACTTGAGAACTATGCAATGATTATCTCAGACCTAGAGAAGGCAATTGCTAACGACATCAAAGTATTTGGTGTTGACCTAGAAGAGAATAACTATGGTCGTCCTCACAAGACAGCGGCTCAGGCTATGATTGTTAAGACTGCTCTATATGCAGCACATTTTGACAACAGCTATCTAGCTATTGCCGACAAATATGCATCGGAGATTCTAGCATCGCCAAACCATGCTCTCGAAGATAACTATGCCGATATTTTTACTATGAAGAACAACTATGGTAAAGAGTATATTTGGTCTTTTATTGGTAATATCGTAGAGGGTACTTTCTTTCCTTCTGCCATCTTTGAAAATACAGGTTGGGGACGCTACAACTGTTGGGGTTACTTTACACCTACGGCAGAGCTTTATGAGTCTTACGAAGAGGGTGATATTCGCCGTGATGCAACTATCCTAAAGCCTTATGATACGTTCAAGTTTATTCCAGAGCACGAGGATGATATTCTAACTTACACCGAGACAGCAAGTTTGTCTGGTATGCTATTCCGCAAGTATCTAGAGCCATTTACATATGTTGGCTGTGTAGGTAGTGTTGTTAACCCTAATGGTGACTATCCTACAACAAACCTTAATGTTCCTTATATTCGCTTTGCAGAGATCTACCTATTCAAGGCAGAGGCGCAAATTAGAATGAACGGTGCAGGTGCAGGTGACGAGTGGATCAATGTTATTCGCAAGCGTGCAGGTCTTAATTCAATTACAGGTGCAGGCATAGACGAGCTACTAGCAGAGCGTCGCCACGAGTTTGCAATCGAGTTCCCTAACTACTTTACCGATCAGGTACGTTTTGGCAAAGCCGAAGCAATGGCTAAGAATCCACTTCACGGTTACTTTGTAAACAAGCCAGAGGATAAGCCTTCTACAGAGGTGACACTTAACGGTAAAACTGTTTATCGTGCCGAGATTTGGGGTGCAAGAACATTCAATCCAGAGATTAACCACGTATGGCCAATTCCAAACGAGTATATCTCTTCGAGCAAGAACCTTAAGCAAAACGTAGGTTTCTAGTAGTTAGTTAAATTGTGTGAAATAGGTTGTCTTAATTTTAAGGCAGCCTATTTTTTGCTATTTATATCAATAGCCATGTTGAGGTTATGGGTGTAATTTAACGATGTACAGAAAGAAAATAGACATTTCACAATGGCAAAACACCTATACACCCACAAGCCT
>CAYJIL010000035.1:0-4818 GCA_964370235.1 uncultured Rikenellaceae bacterium
CCGTGAGGGAGGTAGTAAAGCGCACTAGCGCTTCATAGCATCAGCCAACACCATTCTCCCCACCTGACAAGTAATACACCTACGATTCTTACAAAACACCTTTGTAAGCTGCAATAGTGCCTGTGCATCAAAGCTATCCAATGGCTTATAATCACCCACTGCCCAGCTCGAAACAACGGCGTTCTCTTCTGCCTTAATACAAGGCAAATACTCATCGAGTATTCGTTCGATTATTGCACTATCATCTTCATGCTCTATTCGTTGATAGCTATAAATCATCGGTAGTGCATAGTTCAGCACCATTAAATCACATCGCTTACTTGCCATTTGGCGAGTGATGTGATCGCTGCTAGGAGCAGCCCCCAAGTACTCGTGCCCATTCCAATATAGCGATGTATCGGCACGCATAATGAGAGCTAGGTGGTTGAGATCTTGGTGAGTAAGAATAGTACCCATCATATCGGGATAATTATGCAGATAATGTGCAAGATATACAGCTAGAATCTCTATGTTTGCCACACGTGCCCCACCCCTTGCGCTCCATGCCGAGCGGTTAATCATATTTATCTTGTAGTGCCTTTGTAGACGTACAAATTCGCCCCGCAACATATATAAATACTCATCGCTATGTGGTGTATTATCTAGCAAACCAGCAGCCCCTAGCACAAGTGCCTCGCACTGCTCTATTGTGCTAAGCTCCTTTGCAATATGCCCATAGCGAATATTATCGGCTAGTTGCCCAAAGAGTCGCCTATTCTTTTGGTTGGCAATAGAGATTGCCTCAAATAGCATATACACAAACGTATCGCTCCAGTTACCGCCCAGCCTTTGGTGGTGTGTGAGAATATAGTTTGACTTATCTCTTAGCCTATCGACAATAAGCCGCTCCATTATATTAACACGAGTGATTGGCTGCATCGAGCGCAGGTATTCTCGACAAAACGCATTACCGCCAGCAAGTAAATTATTGATTGAGGCACTCAGATGGTGCGAAATTTCGAGCTGTAGTATATCTATATCACGAAATTGTGAATCGCACACAAACTGGTCGGCATCTAGTGTTACAACCATAATTGTGCTATTCCGAATCTGTGCTGTTATGGCTCTCGACTTATTAAAATCGCTACTTTTGGCGACAAAGATTACATTTCCGCTTTTTGTTTGCCCCATGCGTAATATTCTTGACTGGGAGATGATGATACCATCGGCTAGTGGCTGTGGTGTGTATCTGTCTGTAATAGTAAAGGTTACACCCTCTGTTGTTTTGAGCACAGTAGGTGTAGTGGCATATTGTTGCCACATAAAAGCTACCATTTCGATATGAGGGTTGTCTGGCATAAAATAAATTTTTAAATTTGCAGACTAGTTGCAGAAAAATGATATACTGTTGCGGTATCTCTCACTCGAAATATCGTAAAAAATACTAATAATCTGTGATTGACGATATAAATATAGATAAAACATATAAAATAACAAAAAAATGGGAAGAGCTTTTGAATATCGCAAGGCACGAAAAATGAAACGTTGGGGCAGCATGGCACGTACATTTACCAAAATTGGCAAAGAGATTGCCATAGCGGTAAAGAGTGGTGGTGGCGACCCAGTATCGAACACTCGTCTTAGAGTCCTAATACAGAATGCTAAGGCAGCTAATATGCCAAAGGAGAATGTAGAGCGTGCAATTAAGCGTGCAACTAGCAAAGACACTGCCGACTACAAAGAGATGGTATATGAGGGATATGGCCCTTATGGTGTAGCCATAGTAGTAGAAACTGCAACTGACAACACAACTCGTACAGTAGCAAACGTGAGAAGCTACTTTAACAAAGCGGGTGGTTCTTTGGGTACTAGTGGTTCGCTAGACTTTATGTTCGATCGCAAGTGTGTGTTCAAGAGTACAGCTAACGACGACCTAGACCTAGAGGAACTAGAGCTAGAGCTAATCGACTTTGGTGCTGACGAAATATTCCGTGACGAGGAGAGTGGCGAAATAGTTATCTATGGTACGTTTGAGTCATATGGTGCTATCTCTAAATACCTAGAAGATAACAATATGGATATCGTGAGTGGTGAGTTTGAGAGAATCCCAACAGACCACAAAGAGCTAACAGATGCCCAAAAAGAGGAGATCGAGAAGCTAGTCGAGAAGTTTGAGGACGATGACGATGTAACAAACGTGTTCACAAATATGGGTTAATCTTGCCCAATAATAATAAAAAAGTGTTGTAAATTGATTATATTTACAACACTTTTTTATTACCTAAACTATTCACATTATGAGAAAAACTACTACACTAATTGGCTCTTTGGCGCTGCTTCTTGCAGTAAGTTGCACGACAGCCGATCCACAACCAACACTTTTAGAACCAAGCGACAAGAAGTGGGTACTAAACCACGAGTATAGCGACGAGTTTGATGGCAATGAGCTAAATACCGAGCGTTGGCACCCTAATAACCCCAATTGGCTAGGCCGTGAGCCTGCCCTCTTCTTAAAAAAGAATGTGAGGGTTGAGGATGGAATGCTTATTCTCTCTTCGCACCGAGAAGAGCCCCAAAACCCACCAAGCGACAAATACCATACCTTTACTTCGGCTGCTGTGCAAAGTACCGATACACTGCACTATGGTTTTTATGAGATACGTTCGCGTGCACAAAATTCGGCTATCTCTAGCGCATTTTGGCTATATGTAAACGACTCTACTATGCAAGAGGAGATAGATATATTTGAGATATGTGGTCGCCACGACACAGACCCAAGTTACGAGCATTCGTACTTTGCAACAGCGCACTACCTATATCACCCCGACACGGTGCACGAAAAGCGCACTCGCACACATAAAACCGATTTTAGGTTGGCAGATCAATTTATTGTAGCAGGCCTAGACTGGAACAAGGACGAGATAATATGGTATGTCGATGGTGAAGAGGTTCACCGCTGCGATAACGAGTATTGGCACTTGCCCGAAACCGTTAATTTTGACTGCGAAACCTTCCCTACTTGGTGGGGATTGCCATCGGATAGCGACAATGGTGGTGAATATAAGATTGACTACTTTAGATACTGGACTGCTAGTAATTAGTAATATGCGTTATAATTCCCCAAAGCACACTATATAAAGTAACTAAGTTGATGGCTGGGTTAATGAATCGCTATAATACAAATAGGGTGTTTCGAGTTAACTCGAAACACCCTATTTTGTTGGTAGTTACCTATAATAAACAAGGGAGTATGTCTATTCTGTCTTTTCTATTTTAACAGGCATTGGTTTTGTAACCTCGCCTGTATATATCGAAATGTGTGGGAATGGTATCTCGATACCCTCTTTGTCGAAAAGTATTTTTAATCGACGATGGTATTCTCGCTTTAGGTGCCACTGCTCCATTGGGCGGCTACGAATAACAGCCTTTATCACAATTGCACTGTCGCCAAATTGGTCGAGACCCAAAACCTCTACGCTCGATAGCATCAGCTGGCCATGCACTGGGTCGGCAAGCATCTCATCGCCCACTTTGCGCATAAGCTCCATAACATAGTCTATGTCCTCTTTGTAAGCTACCCCAATATCGAGCACCGTAGCCGACCACTCTTTGGTCATGTTTGATAGCGTATTTATCTTACCATTCTGGAATATATGTACAACTCCCGACAAGTCACGCAGAGTTACGGTTCGTAGCTCTATTTTCTCTACCTTACCTTCGGTTCCGTTAATAATTACCATATCGCCCGTGCGTATTTGATCTTCGAGCAGCATAAAGAAACCCGAGATAAAATCTCGCACAAGCTCTTGAGCACCAAAACCAACGGCCAAACCTAGTATACCGGCACTGGCAAGAATTGGGGCTATGTTAATGTCGATTTTGCTTAGGAACATCAAAAGAAATAGTACCCATAATAGTATTGTTCCCACACCTCGCATAATGCCCGCTATGGTGGTTATGCGCTTGACCGACTCTAGGCTTTCGTTAGTTTCGTCGGCTACGGCTCGGCGAACGGCAATCTCCTTTATTCTCTTTACGCTAAAACGAAGTAGCCTAAGTAGTGCAACAAAAATGAGGGTCATTATTACCAGTGCAGGTAGCTTAACTATTGCCCATGTAATAACTTCACGCACTAAGCCCTGCCAAAACTTTGCGCTCAGCATGCTGTCGTTGTTTGAGTACCAGCTCACGTTGTAGGCAATTGGTATTGCATTGCTGTTAACGCTATCGGTGGGAATATCGGCTATAAACCTTGAATCATAACTCTTTATATCTAGTGTGTCTATGGGCAGGTAACTGTCCGATGATGGTATGTAGATGTAGGTGCCTCGCTCTCTGTCTTGAATAATGTTTGATGTTGGATAGGCTCTCGTAATTTGCTCTACCGTAGAGCCTAGGCCTATGTTGCTAATGGTGCGAAAGCGGCGATCTTTTATTTGGATATGGCGAATTTCGGGGCTTGTCTCGCCCTTTTCGCCTTCGGTATAGGCAATGAGTAGCAGGCGGCTGCTATCGTCATATACATAGTAGCTTGAGCTATAAAGTGTTGAATCTTTACTAAGGACATGTGTGTCGGATAGTAACTGCTTGACATTTTCTTGGCCATATATCTTGTCAAGCGACGAGGCAGTTGAGCCCATATGTATTTGCCCAACGTTTCCGCTAGATATAAGGAAGTTGCTGTTTATGGAGTCGCCATTTGTCATTACAACATAGCGCTCGCTCTCTTTTTTGCAGCCAGCTAGTGCCGATACCATAAGTAGTATTAGCAAGAATATTTGGCACTTTGTGGTAATTGATGAGAGATGTTTCATGGTTTGTAAATTATAATAGCACTAA
>CAYJIL010000035.1:4918-12254 GCA_964370235.1 uncultured Rikenellaceae bacterium
ACTAATGTGTTAAGAGTGTGATTAGCAAGTTGTAAATGGGCTCACAAAATTACGCTAAATAATAGGCAGGTATATGAACCAAATAGCTCGCTAGTCACACTCTAAGCAATTTGTTTGATACTAACAAAGAGATTTTATGCTTCGATAAACACACTTTTGCCTTCTTGACATAGAGGGCATACCCAGTTGTCAGGTATCTCTTCGAATGGCGTACCCGGTGCAATTCCATTATCTGGGTCGCCAACCTCTGGGTCATATACATAACCGCAAACTTCGCATTCGTACTTGTTCATAATCTTACGTTTTTAGAGTTAATAATTAGATGGTAACTTTATCTATTGGCTTATCGCCTGCAAAAAAGTTCAATATATTTGTTGTTGCACCATGTGCCATTTGCTCACGTGTCTCTAGAGTTTGGGTGCCAATGTGTGGTACACACACCACATTATCCATTGCCAAAAACTCGCTTGGTACATGGCCATCGCCCTTATGATATACATCGAGCGCAGCACCTGCAATTTGCCCCGTTTCAAGAGCCTTGATAAGTGCGCCTTCGTCTACTAATGTCCCACGTGCAGTGTTTACTAGCAGCGCAGTTGGTTTCATAAGCCCTAGCTCTCTTGCTCCCACCAGATTGAGGTTTTGTTTGTTTGCTGGTGCATTTATTGACACTACATCACTGCTAACCAAAAGCTCGTCTAGTTCTAGGTAACTGGCATCATACATCCATTCGGTTTGTGTTGCTAGCCTATTGCGATTATGGTATACAATATTCATGCCCGAAGCGTGTGCACGGCGAGCGAGCGACTGCCCAATACGCCCCATGCCTATAATTCCTAGCGTTTTACCACACAGCGAAGTAGATAGGTTTTGCATAGGCCCCCACAGAATACTACCCTCTCGTAATGCTCTGTCGTTGAACGATATTTTGCGTGCAAGGGCATAAATTAGCCCCATCGCAAGCTCGGCCGTTGGCTCGGTAACAACGTCGGGAGTGTTTGTAACAGTTATTCCCAGTTTGTTTGCAGCCTCTACGTCTATGTTGTCGAATCCTACACCAAATTGCGATATTATTTTGAGTGATTTTGCTCGCTGCATTATCTCCCTATCAATTTTTGGGCCAAAAAACATAGACACTATTGCCTCGCAGCCCTCTATGTTTTGTAGTATCTCCTCGTGGGTGAATGTTCCGTGTTTGGGAGCTGTGACATCATAGCTACTATATAACTCGCCAAATGCCGTTTCTAGTATATTTGCAATAAGTAGTACTTTCTTTTTCATAAGCTCTAGGTTATTGATGGGCTAAAGTTAGTAAAATTATTTGTCAATCATTATAACGAAAATTTTCTTTTTGTCATAATAGTTCAAAATGATGATTAACAGCTTTTTTAACTAAAAAGATGGCTAAGAATTACTACCTATTAGCTCCTCTTAACCATCCTTGTTTTATTGTACACTTACTATATCTAACGGCTTGCTATGTTCTACCTGTCTATCATATATTACAATCCACTCTTTGTGGCTACTAGCCACCTTGTAGCATCGCATTCTCGATAGCTCTTTTGCCGATAAATGGCCAAAATTACGATCAAGGTAGCTTTGCTGTGGCTCAATAGAGACAAAGCCTACCATCTTGCGAATATTTAGCCCCTGTGCAATCCAAATATCTTGGAATTTGGTAATTAGTGAGCTATTTTGGCTAACCAAAAACTCACCCATTAGCCGTGCAATGCGCTCGGCAGATATGGCAAAAAGGTTACCAATTTTGCTATAATGGTCAATCATACTCTGTATTAACTCTGCATCGCTTGCTATATCCCTAAACAGCGAATTGAATGCCGAATGGTTATAGTACAAATCGAGCAATCTAGATAGTATCATCGAGCTTTTTAGCTCCCCAAAGCTAATGTGTGGCGTTGCCAACACCTCGTAGGGCGGTTTGGGCGAATATTTAATACCTAGCTCACTAGCATTAGAGCGCATAACCGTTCCCGGTAGTAGCTTTAGTAGCTCTAGCTGCACCTCCGATGCCCCCATAACCACTAGCTTGCGGCAATCCTCAACCAAATCGTTGTAGCTATAACCGGGCAAGCCTGCAATTAGGTCGGCATGTGTGTGCATTCTATCCTCCATTGCAAATAAAAACTCCAAACCCTTTAGCGACTCCTCTACCGAGCCCCCTCGATGGCAACTATCTATAACATCTTGGCGCAGCGACTGTATCCCTGCCTCGACGTGTAGTAAATCTTTGGGCATCGTCGAAAATAGCTCGGCAAGCTCACCACGCATAAGCGCAGGATGCACCTCTAGGTGAAAATTTAAGGTTCCATCATACTGCCTCATAAGCTCTAACATTTGGCGACAACGCGAACTACTACCATTAAAAGTGCGGTCGAGCATTCTCACCGAACTAGCTTGTGATTGAGCCAAAAAATCGAGCCTTTGCTTAATCTGCTCTATGCTTTGATTCCTAACAGGCTTATCCTTGCCACTCACACAAAAATGACAACTATTAAAACACCCTCTCGATGTTTCTAGCTGCACAAAGTTGCGATCTAGCACAAAGAATGGGCTCTTTTCGGGGTACTCTAGTGCTGCAAAATCACTAATTATCACCTTGCCACCATCTATATAAACACCATCATTCATATAGCATAAACCCTCGACACTACTCCACCTCTCTTTGTGGTGGTAGTGTGGCAGCCACTCTTTGACAAAGTGCTCGCCTTCGCCCCTAAATACGGCATCGATGTCGGGGTTTGCTAGCAGAAACTCTTGGTTATCGCCCAAAAATTCGGGACCCCCCAATACCACAACTGTCTTGGGTAATAGCCTCTTAATCTTGGCAATAAGCCTTGTCATGTAGTCGTGGTTAAAGAGCCATAGCGATGCAAAGATAATGTCGGCATTGTGGCCAATTGCCTCCATAATTATCTCGTCCTCATCGCTCTTTAGCGACCCACGAATAGTTGCCCACTCCAAATAACTATACTCCCTATCGCTCATTAGCTGTGCATGAAGCGAGGCAAGAGCGAGCGAAGAGTGTGAGTACGAAGAGTTAATATCTAACCAAAGAATTTTCATAACTAGGAGTGTATATTAATTTAGAAACCCTTAAAGCAGTGTGTTTCGCCTGCTTTAAGGGTTAATTATCTTGTGATAGTAGTGTTTAGCTACGCTGACGAATAGTCTCAAACAAAACAACTGCTGCCGCCGCCGAAACGTTTAGCGACTCAATTTTACCTTTCATCGGTATTGAATATAGCTCATCACACAGCTTTAGCACCTCTTTTGAGATACCAGTATCCTCTGAACCCATAATAATTACTGTTGGGCCCTTTAGGTCTGCCTCAAAGATAGGAGTTTCGCTCTTCTCAGATGCTGCTACCACTTTCATACCACTATTTTGGAACATCTTGATAGTGTTACGAATGCTACCAACTCTAACCACTGGAATAATGTTAAGAGCACCTGCCGAACTTTTGATAGCCTCGGCATTGATTGGCGCAGAGCTCTTTAGCGATACGATAAGCGCATCGGCACCAGCACACTCGGCACTTCTTGCAATAGCACCAAAGTTACGCACATCGGTAATGCTATCAAGCACAACGATAAGCCCATTTTTGCCCTCTACTTGCTCGATTACCTCGGCTAGCTCAAAGTACTCAATCATTGGCATTTGAGCAATGACACCTTGATGGTTGCCTCGCACCATGCGGTTTAGCTTCTCGATAGGCACATATTGTACTTGTGTGCCCTGCTCCTTTGCTTTGAGTACGATTTGGTCTGTGATGAAACTCTCGATACCCTTTTTCAAAAGGATTTTATCTATTTTTTTACCTGCCTCAATCGCCTCTAGGACTGGGCGAGTACCCATGATAATGTTGTCTGCCATTACTCTTCTAATTTTATATTAAGCTCCTCCCACTGCTCTAGCGAGCTAGTAAGATGTGCTTCTAATTTTTCGTATTCCTCAGATTTTTGCATCACCTGCTCGGGTGTTAAATCGCCCGATAACTCTTGTTCGATGGCTGCTAATTTGCTCTCGCTCTCGGCTATGAGTGTTTCGAGCTTTGTAATCTGAGATTCTATTTTGCGGCGTGCTCTCTCACGCTCTTTATTTTGCTCGTAGCTTAGCTTACCGCTGCTAACCTCTTTTGTTTGTGACTCTTGCTTTGCCTGTCTAACAGATAGTTCGAGCTGTTGCATATTCTCAAGGTTGCGGCGCTCCATAAACTCACGAATACCACCCAAGTGCTCCTTTACTCTACCATCTCTAAACTCATATATTTTGTCGACAATACCGTCCAAAAACTCTCTATCGTGTGAGATGAGAATTACCGTTCCGTCATATTCGCCAATGGCTTGCTTAAGTATATCCTTTGAGCGCATATCCATGTGGTTGGTCGGCTCATCGAGAATAAGCAAGTTATAGGGCTTTAGCATTAGGCGTGCCATTGCCAAGCGTGCACGCTCTCCGCCCGATAGTACTTTTACTTTTTTGTCGATATCTTCGCCCCTAAACAAAAACGCTGCAAGAATATCTCTTAGCTTGGTGCGAATATCGCCAACTGCAACCGAATCTAGCGTGTCAAAAACAGTCATGTCTCCACTCAATAGATCCTCTTGGTTTTGTGCATAGTAACCATACTCTACATTGTGCCCTAGCTTTATTGTTCCCTCGCTAGGGTCTATCTGCGAGGTTGCCATGCGCACAAAAGTGGTTTTTCCCTCGCCATTTCGCCCTACAAGGGCTACCTTTTGCCCTCGTTCGATAATAATGTCGGCATCCTTGAATACTAGCTTGCTACCAAACGATTTGGCCGCCCCCTTTGCCTCTACTGCTACTGCTCCAGAGCGTGGCGCTGGCGGGAATTTTATGTTAATTGCCGAAAGATCTTCTTGCTCAATCTCTACTCTGTCAATCTTCTCTAGTTGCTTGATGCGAGATTGAACTTGGTTCGATTTGGTTGCTTTGTACCTAAATCGCTCGATAAAATCTTCGGTAGATTGTATCATTTTTTGCTGGTTCTCATAGGCTGCAACCTGCTGCTCTCGTCGCTCAGAACGTAGAGTCTCGTAGTGGCTATACGACACTTTGTAGTCGGTAGCCTTGCCTAGCGATATCTCTACTGTTCGGTTAGTGACGTTGTCCAAAAACATTCTATCATGCGATATTAGAACAACTGCACCGCTATACTCTTTTAGGTAGTTCTCAAGCCACGTAATACTCTCGATGTCGAGGTGATTGGTTGGCTCGTCGAGTAGTAGCACCGATGGCGAAGATAACAGAATTTTGGCAAGCTCAATTCTCATGCGCCAGCCACCACTAAGCTCGCTAGTCATTTGAGTAAAACTCTCTCGCTTAAAACCAAGCCCCATGAGTGTACGCTCAATTTTTGATGCCATGTTACCACCATCGAGTATTGTGATTCTGTCGTTTACCTCGCCTAGCCTCACCAGCAAGCGATTATACTCGGGGCTGTCGTAATCCTCACGCAAACCAATTTGTGAGGTAATATCACCAAGCTCTCTCTCTAGCGATAGTAGCTCGCTGAATGCCTCTTTGGTCTCGTCATATATTGTGCGAGTATCGCTAAAGTCCATCTCCTGTGCTAGGTAGCCAATAGTGCAATCGCCACTAAATGATACCGAGCCCGAAGTGGTGGGCTGCTGCCCCAATATCACCTTCAAGAAGGTTGACTTGCCTGCACCATTACGCCCCACAAGCCCGATTCTATCTCGAGGGTTAATCTCTAGTGACAGATTGTCAAAGAGATTACTACCTGAAAAAGTTACCGTAACTGCGTTTACAGATATCATTCCCCTAGCCTATAATGTTTATAATTGCAGCGTGTGGATCGTCACTACCAAACACCGAGCTACCTGCCACAAGAACATCGGCTCCTGCTGCAAATAACGCTTGTGAATTGTGCTCTGTAACTCCACCATCAACTTGGATTAATGCATCAGAGTTTTTCTTAAGCAACATCTCTTTTACTCTAGCCACCTTGTCTACCGACGACTCGATGAACTTTTGCCCACCAAAGCCCGGGTTAACCGACATAATTAATACCATATCGGCTAGCTCGATAATCTCCTCAATCATAACAATTGGCGTGTGTGGATTGAGTGCCACTCCTGCCTTTGCTCCTAGGCTCTTAATTAGAGATAGGGTGCGATTAAGGTGATTGTCGGCCTCTACGTGCACAGTAACATAGTCTGAGCCAGCCTCAATAAAGCTCTCTACATATCTGCCAGGCGACTCAATCATTAGGTGTGTGTCGAATATCTTGTCGCTTTTTGGGCGCATAGATTTTATAACTGGCTGACCATAGGTTATATTTGGGACAAATAGCCCATCCATAACATCAATGTGTACCCACTGGGCTGCACTACTATTAATCATCTCCAAAGCACCTGTCAAGTTAGATAGGTCTGCCGCAAGTAGCGACGGAGATACGATTCTTTTGCTCATCTTACTTATTATATTTTGCTAAAGATCACTATTCTCTAGCGTCTGTTTGTCAATTGTTATTAGCTCGTTGCGGTCGCTCCACTCGCCTGCCTCGATAAGTACTTGCTTTTGGTAGTCTATACCCGATGTAATATCGAATAGAGGCTTTGGTATCGACTCTTTTTCTAGTCGTTGCGATGCTCTTATAAGGCGATTAAATATCTCCTCCTTGCTCTTTGGGCGGCGATATGCTAGCCACTCAAAATCTTCGAGCTTTGTCTTAACCTCGCCCGTCATTCTATCTAGTGGGTAGGTGCCCGTGTCAATAGAGTTAAACCACTTCATAATTGTGATTTGGTTTTGCTCAAAGTATAGCTCCATGTTTGCCGAAGCGGTGTTCATAATTCCATCAACTATGCCATTTTCGCCTCGGTAATATATTGCCTCTGAATTACCATTAACATCGAGCTGAGTGAGCGCATTATTGTTAAAGAAACCCTCCATAAACTTACCACGCACTTGGTTATACCAGCTCTTTGTAGTATCAACTGCCTGTGATAGGATTGGGAAATCGTCTAGCTCGGCACGATGTATCACCCCTGCTTTGCTAAATACGGTAATCTTGCCAGCAGTTATTTGGTTGGTTTGATTCCATAATACCGGCTCCTTAAACATATGCATTGTCGAGTCTGTCGAGATCATCACCAGCGAATCACACACAGCCTGCATATCTAGTCTAAAGATTTTTACGTTGTTAAATCCGTTTATGATATAATCCGAAGAGTCTGCCTGTGCACGGCTCTGTGATATAACATCTACAAGTGGTTGCTCGGCTACTGTGCTATCTGCACTATGATCGTGCTCGTGGTCATGGTCGTG